>JARLJM010000122.1 GCA_031291185.1 Parasulfuritortus sp.
TAAACTCGGTTTACCCTTCGGCCGATCAGGTCCAGGCGACGGCTCTCCTTGCATGTCTGCAGCCTGTTCGGACTCTTCACTCAGTCCGGACTCGATCTCGGTGTTGAACGACATGCCTTCGCCAGTTTCCCTGGCGTAGATCGCCAATACGTTGCCTACGGGCGCCTCGATGGTTTGCGATACGCCTCCGAATCGCGCTGAAAAGGTCAACCATGTGTTGTCCATATTCAGGTTGCGAACCGCGGCAGGGCCAATGTTGAGCACGATCTGGCCATCTTTCACGTAGGCTTGAGGCACCCTGGTCGACTTGTCGACCCTGACCGTGACATAGGGCGTAAAGCCATTATCCACGCACCATTCATACAATGCGCGGAGAAAGTACGGCTGCTGGGAGGTCGTGCTGGTATTCATGTTCCGGATAGCAAAGGAAACGCCTGACGCATCATCACTTGCGCATCGACTTTTCGATCGGAGTCAGCGCCGAAATGAATGCTGGACGACTGAATATCCGCTCGGCGTATTTAAGCAGCGGCGCAGCCTGTTTGGGCAGATGGATACCGTAATGATCAAGCCGCCACATGAGGGGAGCGATCGCCACATCAAGCATGCTGTATTCCTCTCCCAGCATATATTTCTGCTTGGCAAAAATCGGGGCAATCTGGGCCAGGTTGTCACGGACGATGCCTCGTGCCTTTTCGGCCGCCTTGCCGGTACCGTTGACGATATCGGGAATGTGGTTGAACAGGTCGCGCTCGATATTGAACAGGAACAACCGGGTACGCGCCCGCATGACCGGATCGGCTGGCATCAACTGCGGATGCGGAAAACGCTCGTCAATGTATTCGTTGATGATATTGGACTCATACAACGTAAGGTCACGCTCGACAAGGATGGGAACCTGGTTGTAGGGGTTCATCACCGCGATTTCCTCGGGCTTTTCCCGGAGATCCACATCCTTGATCTCAAAATCCATACCTTTTTCGTGCAGCACGATGCGGCAGCGATGGCTAAAAGGACAGGAAGTACCCGAATACAGAATCATCATTTAGCAAACCCCTAACAACCGGACCAGACCGGATTAATGCACATCTTTCCAGAATTCCTTCTTGAGATAGAAGGCCACAACTGCGAATGCTGCGAGGAAGAAGACCACGATCAGGCCAATATGCAGACGCAGACCATGAGACGGCTCGCCCATCCAATACAGATAGTTGACCAGATCGGCTACCGCGCCATCGTATTCGGCTGGCGTCATCTTGCCCGGTTTGGCCAGGGCAAGGTGGTCGATGACCTGGCGATCCTTACCCTCTTCATCCTTTTCGTTACGGTATACCGGAAGCATCTCGCCCTGCAGTTCGTGCAGTACATGAGGCATGGCTACCTTGTCGAAAACGACGTTGTTCCAACCGGTCGGACGGCTGTCGTCACGGTAGAAGCTGCGCAGATAGGTATAGACCCAATCCGCACCCCGAGAGCGGGTAATCACCGTCAAATCGGGAGGAGGCGCGCCGAACCAGGCCTTGGCCTGCTTCGACTCCATGGAAACATGCATGGTGTCACCCGGTTTGTCGGCAGCAAAGAGCAGGTTGTCCTTGATCTCTGCTTCGGTCAGTCCAATGTCCTCCAACCTGGAATAACGCATGTAATTGGCGCTATGGCAGGTCAGACAATAGTTGATGAATAGGCGTGCCCCACGCTGCAGGGACTCGTTATCGTTGATGTTGATCGGTGCATGGTCCACCTTGACGGATTCTTCGGAAGCGAAGGCCGTACCCGGTAAAACAAAAAACAACAGCAACAGTGCTTTTACGAAACTCATACGGTTCGTTTTCATTTGTCAGTCACCCTTTCCGGTTCGGTCTTGTAGCTGTCGTGCTTGGTGTACCAAGGCATCAACAGGAAGAACAGGAAATACACCACTGACAGGATGCGCGAAATCAGCGTGTAGGTGGGCGACGGCGGTTGCGTACCGAGAAAACCAAGACCCAGGAAAGCAATGACGAACAGGGCCAGGGCAATCTTGAACTTGGGACCGCGATAGCGGATCGATTTGACTGGCGACTTGTCCAGCCAGGGCAGCGCGAAAAAGATCATTACGGAAACGCCCATGGCAGCCACGCCGGGGAACTGGGAACCGAACAGCGGCGGAACGGCGCGCAGAATCGCGTAATACGGAGTGAAGTACCAGACCGGCGCAATATGTTGCGGCGTCTTTAGCGAGTCGGCCGGAACGAAGTTGTTGGCCTCAAGGAAATAGCCACCCATCTCCGGGGCGAAGAACAGGATGGAGGTGAACACGATCAGGAAGACCGTCACACCCAGAATATCCTTCACCGTGTAGTAGGGATGGAAGGGAATGCCGTCCAGGGGATGACCATTCTCGCCCTTGTGCTTCTTGATCTCGACGCCGTCCGGATTGTTGGAGCCGACTTCGTGCAGAGCGACCAGATGAGCAGCCACCAGGCCGACCAGAACCAGCGGCATCGCGATGACATGCAAGGCGAAGAAGCGATTCAGGGTGGCGTCGGAGACGACGAAGTCGCCCCGAATCAGGGTCGACAGGGCATCACCGACAAACGGCACGGCCGAGAACAGGTTCACGATCACCTGCGCGCCCCAGTAGGACATCTGCCCCCAGGGGAGCAGGTAGCCAAAGAAGGCCTCGCCCATCAGGACCAGGTAAATGAGCATACCGAAGATCCAGATCAGCTCGCGCGGCTGACGGAAGGAGCCATAAATCAGGCCCCGGAACATGTGCAGATAAACCACGATAAAGAATGCCGAGGCACCCGTCGAGTGGGTGTAGCGGATCAACCAGCCGAGCGGCACATCACGCATGATGTACTCGACCGAACCAAAAGCCAGTTGAGCATCCGGCTTATAGTTCATGGTCAGAAAAATCCCGGTCACGATCTGGATCACCAGCACCATCAGCGCCAAGGAACCAAAGTAGTACCAGAAGTTGAAGTTTTTCGGCGCAAAGTACTCTGACAGATGCGCTTTGTAGGATGCGGTCAGCGGGAATCGCGCATCCAACCAGTTAATGACTTTCTCCATTTACCAATCTCCCCCAGTAATCAGGCTTTTTGGTCTTCGCCGACCAGGATTTTGCTATCGCTAAGGTACTTGTAAGGCGGGACAGGCATATTTTTTGGAGCCGGCGAACCCTTTAGGACACGGGAAGCCAGATCGTAGCGAGAGCCATGACAAGGACAGAAGAAACCACCATACCAATCCGCACCCAGATCGGCCGGAGCGATGTCGGGACGGTAATTCGGGGAACAACCCAAATGCGTACAGACCCCGACGCCGACAAAAATTTCCGGCCTGATGGCACGAGTGGGATTCTTGCAGTAAGCCGGCTGCTGATCTTCGTCCGAATTCGGATCCGTCAACTTGTCGTCATGTTTCGTCAACATGGCCAGCATTTCAGGCGTGCGATGCACGACCCAGACCGGCTTGCCACGCCACTCCAGGGTAACGATCTGTCCGGGTTCAAGCTTGCTGATATCCACCTCGACCGGGGCGCCCGCAGCCAGAGCACGGGCACTGGGCATCATGCTCATCACAAACGGCGTGGCCGCGCCTACTGCCGCGACGCCCCCTACCGCTGCGCTCATCGCCACCAGAAAGCGGCGCTTTGAACCATCTACACTCATCTCGCTCATATTCCAGTCCCTACATTAAAGAGTGGTCGCGAACCGTCCGCCATTAAAAACCCGCTTGGACACATGTCCATATGGTTAAGCCATGGCAATAAAACCTGAATATTGTACATGAAACACTTGGTCGACTTAAACCGCCCGCATCGCCGTCCGCCACAGAGAGGACACTTGCGCTAGAATTTTCCACGATTCAGGCGCCTTTGATCCTGTCTGCCACCATAGAGACACCCCGATGAAACAATACTGGCTCACCTTCGCTCAAATCGTCACCGCAGTCGTCATCGTCCTTGCCGCCCTGCTTGCCCTGGACAAGGCGTTTCCTGGCCTGTTGCCATACCACCGTGACAAAGTCGTCATTCAGGAAGTCACGCACGGAGGATCGGCGCCAAACATCGCGTCCTTTGCCGACGCAGCGCAGAAATCATTGACATCTGTAGTCAATATCTTTACCAGCAAACAGGTCCGGACCCCCACCAGCCCGCTGATGAATGACCCGTTTTTCAGACAGTTCTTCGGTCACGCATACGACAGCCAGCCACAGACCATCACCAGCCTCGGCTCAGGAGTCATCGTTAGCAAGGACGGCTACATCCTGACCAACCATCACGTGGTCGAGGCGGCAGACGAAATCCAGGTCGCCCTGCCGAATGGACACAAGGTTGAAGCCAAACTGGTCGGCAGCGATCCGGATACCGATATCGCCGTGCTGAAGATCAAGGAAAACGACCTGCATCCCATCACCTTAGCCAACCCTGACACCCTGAGGGTCGGCGACGTTGTGCTGGCGGTCGGCGATCCCTTCGGGGTTGGTCAGACGGTGACCATGGGCATCGTCTCTGCCCTGGGAAGAAACCATCTGGGGATAAACACGTTCGAGAACTTCATCCAGACCGATGCCGCCATCAATCCGGGCAATTCCGGCGGTGCGCTGGTCGACTCGTCAGGCAACCTGGTCGGCCTGAATACCGCCATCTATTCCCGCAGCGGCGGCAACCTGGGCATCGGATTCGCCATTCCCGTCTCAAGCCTGAGCAAGGTCATGGGGCAGATCATCAGCCATGGCAGCGTCGTACGTGGCTGGATCGGGGTCGAAGTGCAGGACATCACTCCGGACATTGCCGAATCCTTCAGCATCAAATCGACCCAAGGCGCACTCATCGCCGGAGTATTGCAGGATGGCCCGGCCTCACGTTCAGGTATCCGACCCGGAGACATCCTCCTGGCAGTGAATAACCGCGACATCGCCAATTCCAGTTCATTGCTGGAACAGATTTCCGCCATCCCGCCGGGTGAAAGCGTCAAACTCAAGCTGCTGCGACAGCAAACCGAACTGAACCTGAATGTCAGGGTCGACCGGCGCCCACCGAAACCCCAACAGGAAGAGGCCAATTAGCCGTCTCTGGCCAACTCTGGTGGCGTAGCCCACCAGGTGTTGGCCAATCTCACAAACTATTGCGCCACTCGGTATCCTCGGCATCGAACAGGCGGTTGGCCTCCAGCGGACCCCAGGTTCCAGCGGGGTAGGTATGGATGAAGTCCCGCTCCTGAGCCCAGTACTTCAGGATCGGGTCGACCACCCGCCAGGCCCATTCCACTTCGTCGAAGCGAATGAACAGGGTGCGATCGCCTTCGATCACGTCCAGCAGCAAGGCCTCATAGGCATCCAATGGCAATTCGTCCTGATCGGTACGGTAACCGGCGTTGAGCCGAACCACCCGCGTTTCCATGCCCAATCCGGGCTGTTTGGCATGGATCTCCATGTGCATGCTTTCCTCCGGCTGGATGGATAGCACGATCCAGTTCGGCTCCAGCGTCTCCAGCGGCGTTTCCCGGAACAACTGCTGGGGCGGGTGACGCAGGCGGATGGAAATGGCTGACAACTGCTTGCCCAGACGCTTGCCGGTGCGCACATAGAACGGCACACCACGCCAGCGCCAATTGTCGATATAGAACTTGGCCGCGGCGAAGGTCTCGGTGACTGAATTTGGCTCGACACCGAGTTCATCCTGATAGCCCGGCACCTGTACCCCATCGATCACACCGGATTTGTATTGTGCGCGGAACGCGTGGGCATGCACCGAACGTTTGGCGATGGGCCGGATCGAACGCAGCACCTTGACCTTTTCGTCGCGCAGGGCATCCGCTTCCAGTGCCGGGGGCGGCTCCATGCCAACCAGCGTGATCAGCTGCATCAGGTGGTTCTGCAGCATGTCGCGCAACGCACCGGCCTTGTCGTAGTAGTCGGCCCGGGTGCCGATGCCCACCTGCTCGGCCACGGTAATCTGGACGTGATCAATGTAGTTCCGGTTCCAGAGCGGCTCGATCAGGGTATTGGCGAAGCGGAACACCAGCAGGTTCTGCACCGTTTCCTTGCCCAGATAATGGTCGATGCGGAAGATCTGCGACTCGTCGAAATAGCGGTGCAGGAGCTGGTTCAGCATCTGCGCCGATTCGATGTCGACGCCGAATGGCTTTTCGACCACGATGCGATGCAGGCCGCGTGGCTTGGACAGGCCGACGCCGTCCAGATTCTTGATCACCGCCTGGAAGTCGCTGGGCTTTATGGCCAGGTAAAAAACCACGTTCGAGCACATGCCCAGCTTGGGTTTGGCCAGAACCTCCTTCAGTCGCTGATAGGCCTCGGGATCATCCAGATCGCCACGCGAATAATCGAAGCGATTGGCGAATTTATCCAGCGTTTCACCGCTGGCCTTGAGGCTCCCGGCCAGGACTGTTTTCACATTCTGACGCCAGCCGGCATCGTCCCAATCGCGCCGCCCGAAGGCCACGAAGTTGAGGGAATCCGGCAATCTTCCAGCCAGTTCCAGACGGTATAAAGCTGGCAGCAACTTGATGGTGGCGAGATTGCCGGTCGCTCCAAAAATAACGAAGTTACAGGGCGGCAGCGGCACTTCCTGATCGAACATGTCAACCCTCCTTGACCGCGTGACCGCCGAATCCCTTGCGCATCATCGCCAGCAGCTTGGACGTGTAATCCGCCTTGCCCTGGCTGGCGAAACGCATCATCAGGGCCAGCGACATGACCGGCGTGGGCACGCCGCGCTCGATGGATTCGGCAGCGGTCCAGCGCCCCTCTCCCGAATCGGCGACGAAAGGTTCGATGGCCTCCAGCTTCTGGTCCTCCCTGAGAAAATCCGTGGTCAGGTCCAGCAACCAGGAACGGACCACCGAACTGTGCCGCCAGAGTTCAGCAACGGCGGCCAGGTCGAGGTCGAACTCTTCCTTCGCCTCCATGAGCGCGAAACCTTCGGCCATGGCCTGCATCATCCCGTACTCGATGCCGTTGTGAACCATCTTGGTGAAGTGGCCGGAGCCGACCGGCCCGGCATGCAGCCAGCCCTGATCGGGCGTGGGCGCCAGCACCTTGAGAAAGGGTTCGATCCGTGCCGCGGCCGCGGCATCGGCGCCGGCCATCAGGCAATAGCCGTTGGCCAGGCCCCAGATACCCCCGGAAACACCGACATCGGAGAAGGCGATGCCCTTGTCCGCGAGGGTGGCTGAACGGCGCTGGGCCTCCTTGTAATACCCGTTCGCGCCATCGACGATCAGGTCACCCGGAGACAGTCGCGCGGCCAATGCATCCAGGGCATTGTCGGTGGCCTCGCCAGCCGGCAACATCAGCCAGACGATACGCGGAGCCGGCAGCGTGGCGACCAGTTCATCCAGGCTGGCACAAGCCACGACATTGGCCTCTTCCGCCGCCAGCTTCCCGGTCACCTCGAAGCTACGGTTCAGCGCCCTGACCCGCACCCCGCCCCGACTCAGTCGGCGCGCCATGTTGGCACCCATCCGGCCCAGCCCGTACAAACCGATCTCCAGCATGACCTTCTCCTAAGATTATCTCGATGGCAGTGAATATCGACCTGAATGGAGAGAAGTACAAGGCTTGCCGGGACCGTCAGATAAATTTCATAGTTGAAGACAGACGGCTTTCTCCGCTTCGCAGGACCAAGCCATACACAACAGTCCGGCATAGCCCCTATACTTAGGCCTGTTCGCCGCAGCCTCCAACACTTGCCATGACTTCGATCCTCTTCGCCACCTCTGAAGCACGTCCCCTCATCAAGACCGGCGGCCTGGCCGATGTTTCGGGTGCCCTGCCCGCCGCGCTCAGGGAAATCGGCGTCGACTGCCGAATCCTGTTGCCCGGTTACCGGAAAGTCATGGATGCGCTACCCGACCTGCATGAGGTCGCCCGATTCCACGAACTGCCCTATTTCGGCAACGTCCGATTGCTTGAGGGCCGCATCCCGGTCAGCGAAACTCCAGTCTATGTCATCGATTCGCCCTGGCATTATCTGCGCGAGGGAGGCCCCTATCAGGATGCGCTGGGCAAGGATTTTCCCGACAATGCCTGGCGCTTCGGCCTGCTCTCCTACCTGGCTGCGCGGCTCGCCAGCCCCGACTCGCCGCTCGACTGGCGGCCCGACCTGCTGCACGGCAACGACTGGCAGACCGGCCTGGCCCCGGCCTATCTGCACTACGCCGGCCATCGCACACCCTGCGTCATGACCATACACAATCTCGCCCATCAGGGAATTTTCCCGCCCGAGATGGTCGAGGAACTGGGGCTGCCGCCGGAGAGTTTCGATATTTCGGGGGTGGAGTACTACGGCAACCTGTCCTTCCTGAAGGCAGGGCTCTATTTCGCGGACTGGATCACAACGGTCAGCCCGAGCTACGCCGAGGAAATCCAGCACGCCCACCTGGGCATGGGCATGCAGGGCCTGCTGACCGACCGGCGCGATCATCTGACCGGCATCCTCAACGGCATCGACACGACCGACTGGAATCCCGCCGGCGACCCGCATCTGAACTGCAAATACTCATCCCGCGCCACGCCCGGCAAGAAAGGGTGCAAACAGGCCCTGCAGGCGGAAATGGGCCTGATCGCGGATACTGACGCACCCCTGTTTGGCGTGGTCTCGCGTCTGGCGGATCAGAAAGGACTGGACTGGGTGCTACAGGTTTCCGGCGGAATACTGGACCGTGGCGGACAACTGGTCGTCCTGGGCACCGGCGAAAAGACCATTGAAACAGCCTTGCGCAACCTGGCCCATAACCACCCGGGCCGGGTCGCCGCGTTCATCGGCTACGACGAATCGCTCTCGCACCGCATCGAGGCCGGCATCGATATTTTCCTCATGCCGTCGCGGTTCGAGCCCTGCGGCCTGAACCAGATGTACAGCCTGCGCTATGGTTCGGTACCGATCGTGCATGCCACGGGCGGCCTGAAGGACACGGTGGAAGATGGGGTAACCGGCTTTGTCTACCGCGAGCCCAACTCCCACGGCCTGTGGGTGGCCATCGAACGGGCACTGGCGCTATTCGCTCAAAAGCCGGCCTGGCGCAAGATGATGCTGGCCGGCATGAAGCAGGACTTCAGCTGGGAAAAGAGCGCGCGCGAATACGCTGCCCTGTACGATCGCCTCCTCACCTGAACCTGGACTGCCGGCGGAGCGAACCCGCACCGCCGGCTCCCACTTACAGCCAGAGCATCAAGCCCAGTTCGAACGGGTGCGTCAGCAGGTCGTTATGCGGATAGACCCGGATGCGGTAGATCAGTCGACCGCAGTATTCCGGCGTCATCTCCAGGGTGAACACGTTTTCCTTGCCGTCCTTGCCCGTCGGGCTGAACGACATCAGGCGCAACTCATGTTCCTGACCCGGCTTCGAAGCACGTCCAACCAGCATTTCGACCCGCACATCGGCCGGCTTCAAGCCGTTCAGGTCGACAGCCACCTGAACCTGCACGTTTTCACTGTACATGATCCGCTTGGCAGGTTCGTCCAGACGGCGGATGGTGACGCCACTCCAGGCCTGCTGGACCCTTGCCTTCCAGTCAGCCAGGGAACGGGCGGCCGCAAAATCCTTGGTGCGGTAACGGTGCCATTGACGGCTGGCCGGGCCATAGAACTTGTCCATGTATTCCCGCACCATCCGGTTGGAGTTGAACTGGGGCAACAAGGTCGCGATGGAGCGCTTGGCCATGTGCACCCACTCGGGCGAGAAGCCGAGCGACCCACGCCGGTAATACATGGGAATGACCTGATCCTGAAGCAGTTCATACAAGGTCTGGCTGTCTTCCCGGTTGCGGCGGGCATCGTCGTAGTATTCGGGCGCGGGCTTGATGGCCCAGCCGTTGGTGCCATCGTAACCTTCGTCCCACCAGCCGTCGGTGACGGAGAGATTGAGCACACCGTTCATCGCCGCCTTCATGCCTGAAGTACCAGATGCCTCCAGCGGGTAGATCGGGTTGTTCAGCCAAACATCGCAGCCCGACACCAGACGCCGGGCCAGGCTCAGGTCGTAGCCTTCGACCATCAGGAATTTGCCCTCGAACTCCGGCCAGCGCGAAATTTCGTGGATGCGCTTGATCAGTTCCTGACCCGGCTTGTCCGCCGGATGGGCCTTGCCGGCGAAAATGAACAGTACCGGCCGATCGGAGTCGTTGATGATCTGCCGCAGCCAGTCCATGTTTTCGAAGATCAGAGTGGCGCGCTTGTAGGTGGCGAAGCGGCGGGCGAAACCGATCACCAACACATTTGGATCAAGCGGATTGGCCAGCTTGAGCATGCGGTCGAGGTGGGCCTCGGAACCGTGGTTGCGCAGGTGCTGCTGGGTCACGCGATGCTGGATCGAGTGCAGCATCTGGGTCTTCAGGGCCTGGTGCACCGACCAGAAATGGTGATCGGGGATGTTCTCGACCTTGAGCCAGAAATCCTGCTCGGTGATTCGACGGCGCCACTCATAGCCGAGTTTGGTGTCGAACAGATCCTGCCATTCCTGGGCCAGGAAAGTGGAAACATGGACACCATTGGTGATGTAACCCATGGGCGACTCTTCCGGTGCAATCTGCGGCCAGCGGTCGCTGCAAATCTGGGAAGACACGCTGCCATGAATGCGCGATACGCCGTTATGGTGACGTGAGCCGGCCAGCGCCAGTTTGGTCATGTTGAAGTCCTGACCGTGTTCCGCACCGCCCATCCGCATGAACTCGTCCCGGCTGATGCCCAGTTGCTCGCTGCAATGACCGAAATACTCCCACATCATGCCCTCGGCGAAGTGATCGTGTCCGGCTGGCACCGGCGTGTGCGTGGTGAACACCGTGCTGGCGGCTACCGCTTCAAGCGCCGCCTGACTGCTGAGGCCATGTTCACTGACGATACGACGTGTCCGCTCAAGGACCAGGAAAGCGGCATGGCCTTCATTGATATGGTAGACGGTAGGCTCGATTTGCATTTCCTGCAGGGCACGGACACCGCCTACGCCCAAAACGATTTCCTGCTGAATCCGGGTCAGCTTGTCACCACCGTAGAGCTGGTGGGTGATATGACGATCCTCCGGGTTGTTTTCGGGAAGATCGGTATCCAGCAGAAGCATTCGGACGGAGCCGATTTCGGCTTCCCAGACCTTGACGATCACCTTGCGCCCCGGGAAATCGAGTTCGACATGGGCCTCGCTGCCGTCGTGGCGCATCGCCGGATGGATGGGCAGATCGTCGAAATCGGAATCGGTATAGGTGGCGATCTGATTGCCGTCGTTGTCGATGTGCTGATAGAAATAGCCCTGACGGTACAGCAAGCCGACTGCGATAAACGGCAGACGCAGGTCGGAAGCCGCCTTGCAGTGATCGCCGGCCAGAATACCCAGGCCGCCGGAATAGATCGGGAAACTTTCGTGGAAGCCGAATTCGGCACAGAAATAGGCGACCAGATCGCCCTCCACGAACGGCAGTGCGGTATCGCGGTGCAGCGGCTCGCTCATGTAGGTATCAAAGGCCGACAGCACCCGGTTGTAGCTACCCAGGAAAATGTGATCGGAAGCCGCTTCAAGCAGACGATCTTCATCCACCCGCTTCAGGAAGGACTTCGGATTGTTGCCAACCGCCCCCCACAGGCCGGGATGCAACCGGGCGAACAAGGTGCGGCTGGGTCGATCCCAGCTATACCAGAGGTTTTCTGACAGTTCCTTGAGGCGCGCAAGCCGGTCCGGGATGCGCGGATTCACTTCCATGGAAAAAGGGGTGCCTGGTTTCATTATTCGATTTCCCTTGGGTGACGATAGTGGGTGTTCTTAAGGCTGCGCGGCATGAGCCCGACGCTGTTCAATCCAGCCGGACAAAGTGCTCGCGGTAGTACTTCATTTCCTCGATCGACTCCAGGATATCGGAGAGCGCGGTATGCAGATTCGCCTTCTTGAACCCATCCATGATCTGCGGCTTCCAGCGCTTGGCCAGTTCCTTGAAGGTAGACACGTCGAGATTGCGGTAATGGAAGTAGGCCTCCATCCTGGGCAGGTGGCGGGCCAGGAAACGGCGATCCTGACAAATGGAGTTGCCGCACATGGGCGAGGTCCGCGCCGAGACGTGCTTCTTCATGAACGCGATCATGGCCTCCTCGACATCGGTCTCGGACAGCGTCGATGCCTTGACCTTGTCGATCAGGCCCGACTTGCCATGGGTGCCCTTGTTCCAGTTGTCCATGGCATCCAGTACCGCATCCGCCTGGTGAACCACCAGCACCGGCCCCTCCTCGACAATATTCAAATCCTTGTCGGTCACCACCAGAGCGACTTCCAGCACACGGTCGTTATCCGGGTCCAGGCCGGACATCTCCATGTCGATCCAGACCAGATGGGTATCGTTCTTAGCCATGAGCATTCCAAAATTGAGTGGTTTTTAATTGTGGCATAATCAGCCGCACAGCGTCATTCAACCAAGCTAATGCCTTCATTTTCCAGTGTTTTTATTGCAGCTTTTATCATCACGTTCGGCCTCAAGCTGTGGCTCGCCCTGCGCCAGATGCGCCACGTCTGGCAAAACCGTGGCGACGTGCCCGCCGCGTTCGCCGGCAATATCAGTCTGGACCAGCATCAAAAGGCCGCCGATTACACCCTGGCCAAAGGCCGTTTGTCCCTGCTCAACCTGACCCTTGAAGGCGGCCTGCTGCTTCTTTTCACACTGGGCGGCGGCCTGCAATGGCTGCAAGACCGCGCAGCAGACCAGACCGCCAGCCCGATCTGGCAAGGCACCCTGCTCCTGCTTGGCCTGATGTTCATCTCCTCAGCCGCCGAACTGCCCCTCGCGTTGTACCGCCAGTTCCGTATCGAGGCCCGCTTCGGTTTCAACCGCCAGACCCTGGCCAGCTTCTTCGTCGACATGATCAAACAGGGTCTGCTCGGCCTGGCCCTGGGCGTTCCCCTCATCCTGCTGACCCTGTGGCTGATGACGCGCATGGGCGGCAACTGGTGGCTGTGGGTCTGGCTGATGTGGATGGGCTTCAACCTGCTGGTGCTGGCGGTCTACCCCACCTTCATCGCGCCGCTGTTCAACACGTTCACGCCCTTGCAGGACGCAAGTCTGCGCGCCCGGATCGAGCGCCTGCTGGACCGGGCCGGCTTCCGCTCCAGTGGCGTGTTCGTCATGGACGGCTCGAAGCGTTCCAGTCACGGCAACGCCTATTTCACCGGCCTGGGCCAATCCAAGCGCATCGTTTTCTTCGACACCCTGCTGGAACAGCTCGACCCGGATCAGACCGAGGCTGTGCTGGCCCACGAACTCGGCCACTACAAGCATCGCCATGTGCTCAAGCGCATCGTCCTGATGTTCGGTTTCAGTCTGCTCCTGCTGCTGGTCCTGGCCTGGCTCAAGAACGCCAACTGGTTCTATGCCGGCCTGCATGTCACCAGTCCGACCGATGCCACCGCTCTGGCGCTGTTCTTTCTGGTGCTGCCGGTGTTCCTGTTCCCGGTCACGCCGCTGATGAGCCTCTACTCCCGCCTGCACGAATTCCAGGCCGATGCCTTCGCCGCAAAGCAGAGCCGCCCGGAACATCTGGTCTCGGCATTGGTCAAAATGTATCGCGACAACGCCTCGACGTTGACGCCGGACCCGATTCACTCCATCTTCTATGACAGCCACCCCAGGGCAGCAGAACGCATCGCCCGCCTGCAGGCCCTGACCATCGCCGAGCCCCAGCCCATCGGGGCCTGAAACAAGGAGGAACGTCATGAAATCGTATTCGCTGTTGCTCTCCCTGATGATCCTGGCCGGCACTGCCCAGGCCGCACCGTTTGCCGGTGGCAACTTTGCCCACGGCAAGGCCCTTCACGACAAGGATTGCGCCGGCTGCCACGCCAGCCGCTACGGCGGCGATGGCTCGATCATGTACACCCGGCAGGACCACATGATCAAGAATCCATCCAGCCTGGCCCAGCGTATCGACACCTGCAATGCCAACCTGGGCAACAAGCTGTTCCCCGAGGACGAAGCCGACATCGGGGCCTACCTCAACCAGACTTATTACAAATTCCGATGAGACACGGCGGATGACGGCTCTGCTCACGGGCCGCGTCACCGCCGTCCACGGCAGTCGTTTTCTGGTCGATACGACCGGGGGAATCTTCGACTGCGTCACCCGCGGCAAGAAAGGCGGTATCGCCTGCAACGATCGGGTCGAGATCAAACTCACCGGTTCGTCGGGCGGGGTCATCGAAAAGACCTTGCCGCGTGACAACCTGCTCTACCGCTCCGACCGCTTTCGCTCCAAGCTGCTGGCCGCCAACGTCGACCAGATCTTCATCGTCACCGCCGCCGTCCCCAGCCCCAATCCCGATCTGCTCAACCGCTGCCTGGTTGCTGCCGAAGCAGCCGGCATTCCGGCCCGGATCGTGGTCAACAAGACCGACCTGCCGGAAACCGCTGCCCTGCTGACGCGATTACAGCCTTATGAGGAACTGGGCTACCCCTTGATCGCGCTGGCCGCCAAACAGGATATCGAACCATTGCGCCGCTGGCTGGCGGACAAGACCTCGATCCTGATCGGCGCCTCCGGGGTCGGCAAAAGCACGCTGATCAATCAGCTGATCCCCGAAGCCGACATCGCCACCCGTGAGGTTTCCGAAGCTCTCGACACCGGCAAGCACACCACAACCAATACCCGCCTCTACAACCTGCCGGGCGGCGGTGCCCTGATCGACTCGCCCGGCATGCAGGAATTCGGTCTCCAGCACCTGGATTCCGCCGGGCTGCAAGCCGCCTTCCCTGAAATCCGTGCACTCATCGGCCAGTGCCGCTTTTACAACTGCCGGCACATGAAAGAACCCAACTGCGCCATTCTCGATGCGGTCAAATCCGGCAAAATCCTCACCGAACGCTGGCGCAGCTACCAATCCCTGCTCAACGAACTGGACGCACCGAAGTATTGA
>JARLJM010000123.1 GCA_031291185.1 Parasulfuritortus sp.
GGCTTGACCAGCGATTCCACCGCCTTGTTGCGGGCATCGAGATCGCCCCGCGCCGACTCCTGGAAGCGCTCCATGCTGGTCCGGGCAAGTTCCAGGAAGGCTTGGTTATTGCTCTTCAGCGCCTCGGCGGACAGTGCACGGAAGGCATCGGCAGACTGTGCGCGCGCGTCTTCCAGCAACCGGAGTTTTTCCGCCAGCGAGGCCCGCTCGTTTTCCAGTTCGGTATCCAACTGGGCGATGCGGACAGCCAGTTCGCCACGCTCGGTGAGCCAGCGCCCGCGCTGCCAGAGCAGGACGACGCCGCCGATCGCCAATCCGGCCAGCAGGGCGAGAAACAGTTCCGGATTGGTCATACCTTACTCCGTGACCGGGCGGATACAGTCCACCCGGATATCCAGATTCAGCACCAGCCAAGACCTGTCAGCCGTGACGGCGACGGCATCGAGCGACTTGGTCAGGGCCAGGCAGCAACGGTCGGCCAGCGACAGTCCCTTGTCGCGTGTCGCCGGGCGCAATGCCGCCGCACTTCGCGCCAGATTTCCATCCAGCAGTCGCTCGGTCAGTTCCAGGGTGTCCAGCGCAAACCGGGCCTCCTCCAGCGACAAGCCATGGTCGGATAGCTTGCTCAACACTTCGGTGACATTGATGACCGAAACGGCGCAATCGCCCCGGTCGATCAGGGCCTGCACCTTTTCAGCGCCCGGTTCTTCATTGAGCAAGGCCAGTACCGCTGAGGCATCGAGTACGTAGCTACTCACGGGCGGCCTCTTCCCTGCGTTCCGCAATCAACTCGTCGACGATGGATACCCCGGGCTTGACGTACTTGCGCACCAGTTCCTGCGCCCGCTTGATATTCGCCGCCCGCGTGGTCAGTCGCGCCTCGCCGTTGGAAAACTCCCACAGTACGGTATCGCCGTCTTTCAGGCCGAGTTGACGACGGATCTCGACCGGTATGACAACCCGACCGCCTTCTGACATTTTCATTGGAATCATAGCCAATCCTCCAGCCATTAAACACAATGTCATTGTAGTTCTCTAATGCCAATTAGCGCTATAAAAACCAATCATTACCATTCTGCTTCCTGTTACGGCTCACGCCGATGAGATGCCGGCCCGGATCAGTGCGAGTGCAGGTGGTGCGCGTCGGGAAAATGCGGATGTGAGTGCTGGATGGGCGCGTGCCGGTGGAGATGGGTGTGCCGCGCACCCGGCAGAACCGGACCCTCATGCTCATGTTCATGGTGCTCGTCGCCATCGCCATGGCTGTGCTCATGGCTATGCTCAAGCGGTTGGTGGGCATGAACATGTTCATGTTTTTCGGTCAGGTGGAACCACACCCCAATCGCCATCAGCAACCCGGCCACCAGCAATTGCGGGGTAATCGATTCGCCCAGCAGCGCAATGGCCAGCATCGCCCCGAAAAACGGCGCAATCGAGAAATAGGCGCCGGTCCGCGCCGTGCCAAGATGGCGCAAGGCAATCACGAACAGGGTCAGGCTCGCACCATAGCTGGCGAAGCCCAATAGCGCTGCGCCTGCGACCACGCCGCTGCTAGGCCACTGCGCGTGGGTGAGAATGGCCAGGACCAGATTGGTCGAGCCCGCCACCAGGCCTTTGGCCATGGCGATAAAGCTGGCGTCGGAAAGCGATACCTTGCGGGTGAGGTTGTTGTCGATGGCCCAGGCAAGACACGCGCCCAGGACCGCCAGCGCCGGCCACGCCCCGGAAAATCGGGCATCCTGCGGCCAACTCAGCACCATGGCGCCCACGACGATGGCAAACATGCCCAGCGCAATCCGGCGGTCGAAGTTTTCCCTGAACGCGAACCAGGCCAGCAGCGCCGTGAATACGCCTTCGGCATTCAGCAGCAAGGATGCGCCGGACGCCGGCATCGCCGACAAGCCGAGCATGAGCAGCACCGGCCCCGCCATGCCGCCGGTGACAATCGCACCGGCCAGCCAGCGCCGGTCTCCGCGTTCTAAATGGACGGCGGGAGCACGCCGGACAAGGCGCACGACCCACAGGCCGACCCCCGAACCCAGATAGAGCAACGCGGCCAGCAACCAGGGGCTGGTATGAGCGAGCAGCAGCTTGGCCAGCGGCGTCCCCGCGCCAAACAAGACCGCTGCCGCCATCGCGGCCGCAACACCGCTGTGTAACGTGAATTTCATGCCGACCTCTTGCCTGTATAGGGTGACTCGGGCGCTGCATTCAGATGACAGGCGCAGGCTTCACCATGCGCAGCGGCCACCAGTTCATGCAGGATGCCGCACTCGCCGGCCACGTGGCCGGAATCGCACTGACCGCGCAAGGCGACGAGCTGTCGTTCAAGCACCTGCATGCTGTTCAACCTGGCCCGTACCCGCGCCAGTTGGCCATCGATCAGCTGGTCGATGTCACCGCAGTCGGCCTCCGGATGCGCGACGAACTCCAGCAGACGCTTCACATCGGCCAGCGAGATGTCCAAGGCCCGGCAATGGCGGATGAACGCCAGGCGTTCGAGATGTGCCGGCCCGTAGGCACGATAGCCGTTGGCGTTCCGCGCCGGGTCGGGCAGCAAGCCGGCCTTTTCGTAGTAGCGAATCGTTTCGATATCGACGCCCGTAGCCCGGCCCAGTTCTCCGATCCGCATGGCGGCCGTCTCCTGAAAATTTGACGATTCCATCCTACACGCTTGACCCTGGAGCAACTACCGGGTGTGTAGTGTGGGCATTGACCTTGAAAGGAGAAGTCCATGGCCGCCTGCTGCTGTGATTCCGCGTGTTCTTCCCAAACCGCGATCAGTCCGCGCTACCGCAAGGCGCTCTGGCTCGCATTGGTCATCAACGCAGCGATGTTTGCCGTCGAGATCGTGGGCGGCCTGAAATCTGGCTCGATGTCACTGTTCGCCGATGCGGTCGACTTTGCCGCGGATGCCGCCAATTACGGCATCTCGCTGGCGGTGCTTACCATGGGCTTGGCCTGGCGCTCGCGCGCCGCGCTGGTGAAAGGGTTGTCGATGGCGGGATTCGGCCTGTTCGTGCTCGCCAGAAGCGGCTGGGCCGCGTTCCATGGCACGCCCCCGGAACCCATGACCATGGGCGCGATTGCCATCCTGGCGCTGCTTGCCAACGGCAGCGTCGCGTTGATGCTTTACGCCTTCCGCGATAGCGACGCCAACATGCGCTCGGTCTGGTTATGCAGTCGCAACGACGCCATTGGCAACGTTGCGGTCCTGGCTGCAGCAGCTGGCGTTGTGGGCACTGGAAGCGGCTGGCCTGACCTGACGGTGGCCATGATCATGGCCGGACTGTCGCTTACCTCAGGCGTTTCAGTCATACGCCAGGCAAAACGCGAACTGACCAAAGCGCAGGGGTTTGTCTCCCCCGTACTTGCTACAGTGCGGATGATCCCGCGCACGGATCGCACAAGTGGACGGCTAGCCGCCCGCGACCAGCGTGTAGATCAGCCCGATCACCGCGCAGGCGGCGATGACCCGAATCGTGTCAACCTTGTACTTCCATAACGCGATGAAACCGGCGCAGGCCACGATCACCTGCAACCACTCGAACCGGCCACTGAAAGGTGAGGCCTCGGTCGCCAGCGGCCAGAACGCATGCCAGGCAAAAAACACCGCCAGATTCAGGATCACGCCGACCACAGCGGCGGTGATGGAGGTCAGTGGCGCGGTGAATTTCAGTTCGCCGCGAGTCGCTTCCACCAACGGGCCACCAACCAGAATGAACAGGAACGACGGCAGAAAGGTGAAGAAGGTGGCCACCGTCGCGCCGGCCAGCCCGGCGCCCATGTAGCCAACCCAGGTCACCACCATGATCAGCGGCCCCGGCGTGGTCTCGCCCAGCGCCAGGCCGTCCATCATCTGGGTGCCGGTCAGCCAGCCAAAGTGTTCCACCCCACCCTGATAGACATAGGGCAGCACCGCATAGGCTCCGCCGATGGTGAGAAAGGCGGCTTTGGTGAAGAACAGGCCCATGTCGAACAAGGTTTGCTGACCGCCGATAACCAGCATGACGACCAGCCAGGACGCCACGAACAACATGGTTATGACAAGCAATCTGGAGAAAGAGAACGAGGCGTGTGCCGGCGACGGGGTATCGTCGTCGATCAGGGCTGGGCCATATTGCTTGCTGGAAGCGCCATGACCGCCGCCACCCTTGAACCTGGCTGGCGCCAGCTTGCCGCCGACGGCGCCGAGCAAACCCGCCACCAGTACGATCCAGGGGAAACCAATCTTGAAGAAGAAGATACCGACGAAGGCCAGCACAGCGACTCCGAACAACACTTCGTTCCTGATCGCTTTCGAGCCGATGCGCCAGGCGGCAAACAGTACCACGGCCACCACCGCCGGTTTGATGCCGAGAAAAAGGCCGGCAACCAACGGCACATTGCTGTAGCCGAGATAAATGGCCGCAAGCCCAGAGAGCAGCACAAACGCCGGCAGGAAGAACAACACCCCAGCGACAATCGCACCGCGCACGCCGTGTAACAGCCAGGAAATGTAGATGGCCAACTGGATCGCCTCTGGCCCCGGCAGCAACATGCAGAAATTCAGCGCATGAAGGAAGCGATGCTCGGAGATCCAGCGCCGTTTCTCGACCAGTTCCTGATGCATCATGGCGATCTGCCCAGCCGGGCCGCCAAAGCTGATGAAACCGAGCTTGAGCCAGTAGGGGAAGGACTCGGCCAGGGTGGGATGAGAGGGGCGCGCCAGTTCGTTCATCTTTGGTCCAAAAATCGCTTTGAAAACAAAAAAGGGGCCTGATGGCCCCTTTTCAATCCGGCTCAAATCAGAGCTTGGCGATGCCCGGATTGTTCTTGTCGACGCCGACGATCTTGGGCTGGTTGAGCTTGACACCCTTGATGGTCTTCTTGGCACGCAGGTACTCCGCCACCACGTCCCAGATGGGCGCACCGCTGGCGCCTTCGGCCACGGGAGCCCAGCCAGCGACCTTGTAGGTCTTGTCGGCCTCGATAGCCTTGCCGTTCAGGGTCATGTCGCTGATCCGCTTGCCCATGCTGCTGTTGGGCGCCACCGTGTACTGGATGCCACCCACCCGCACCATGTCGCCGCCCTGCTGATAGTAGGGATCGGGGTTGAACAGGTTGTCGCAAACGTCTTCCATGATGCCCTTGATCTGTTCGCCCTTCATGGCGGTGAGCGTGGAGTACGGGTAGGTGATGGCGGTCTGGTCCATCAGCCGTTCCATCGTGATCGGCTCGCCCGGCAGGATGGTGGTGCCCCAGCGGAAGCCCGGCGAGAAGCCAGCATCGGCACCCTTGACCGCCATCAGTGCATCGAGAATGAGCTGATCCCAGGTGCCGTTGAAGTTACCGCGGCGATAGAGGAAATCGTCGGAGATGGCCAGCACTTCGTTGAGCTTGGATTCGTAGGGCGCGCGGATCTTTTTGATCAGCGCATCCATCTTGGCGTCGGGCTTGATGAAGTTGGAGAACACCGGCAGCAAGCGGTATTTCCAGCCTGCCACCTTGCCGTTCTTGACGTCGAAGTCCATGACGCCGAGGAACTTGCCGTTCGAACCGGCATTGGTGACCAGACAGGTGCCGCCGTTCGGGGTCTTGACCGGAACCGGCTGATAGACGCCGTCGTGGGTGTGGCCGCCGAAGATGGCGTCGACGCCATTGACCCGGCTGGCCATCTTGAGGTCCACGTCCATGCCGTTGTGGGACAGCACGATGACCACCTGGGCGCCCTTGCCGCGGGCCTCGTCGACCCACTTTTGCATACTGTCGTCGCGAATGCCGAAGGACCAGTCGGGCACCATGTAGCGGGGATTGGCGATCGTGCTGTAGGGAAAGGCCTGGCCGATGATGGCGACGGGCACGCCGTTGATTTCCTTCATCACATAGGGCTTGAACACCTGATCGCCAAAGTCGTTGGTGACGATGTTCTGGGCAACGAAATCGACGCCCGCGTTCTTGAAGTCCTTGTTGATGATCTCCGACATCCGGTCGGCGCCGAAGGTGCATTCCCAGTGCGAAGTCATGACGTTGACGCCGAGCTGGATGCAGGCATCGACCATGTCCTGGGCATTGGTCCAGAGTGAGGTGCCGGAACCCTGCCAGGTATCGCCACCGTCGAGCAGCAGCGCGCCGGGGCGATGCCCGCGGACCTGGTCGACCAGTGTCTTGAGGTGGGCGAAGCCGCCGACCTTGCCGTACACCTTGGCCGCCTGCTCGAAGTTCAGGTAGGTGAAGGCATGAGCATCCGCCGTGCCGGGCTTGATACCGTAATGCTTGAGGAAATATTCGCCGACCAGATGCGGCGGCTGGCCAGCCATGGAGCCGATACCCAGGTTGATGTTGGGCTCACGGAACCAGATGGGCTGCAGTTGAGCATGAACATCGGTAATGTGCAGGAAGGACACGTTGCCGGCAGGTGGTGCATCGTAATAGTGGGCTGGCAGGTTGCCGGCCAGGACCGAACGGCTATCCAGCACCAGGCCGGATGCCGCTGCAGCGGCCAATACCTGGAGAAACTCACGGCGACTCATGGACATGGTGCAACTCCTCTAACTCGGATCGAATGTGTTAGTCAGCTGGGGCGCTTGAAGTAAAAAATCCGGGCGCACGGCCCGGATTGTTCAAGCGTGCAAAGCAATTACTTGCGGAACACGGAAGCCTTCAGCGGCAACCCGTTCGAAACATAGGAAAGGAAATATTCCAGGTTGTTGTAGCGGGTACTGCCTTCCTTGTCCGGCACCTGACGAACCTGCTTGAAGCAACCGACGAATCGGTTCTGCAAGGTCACCAGATTCTCGCCGCCTCGGAACACCGGGAAGTGAACTGCCTGGCCCAGGACAGGCGACAGAATCTCGGAACGCAGATGATTTGTTGCGTTATCCAGGTGGCAGTTGGCACAGGAAAAGTTCAGCTGACCGGTACGTTTGTAAAAGGTCATCTTGCCATCGTCGAAAGCTTTCTGGGCGCTTGGGCCGTCAACCTTGATGTTCATCTTCATGCCGTCGGACAGGGTCCGGGCATAGGAAGTGAGAACACCCATGGTCTTCATGTCGCTATAGCTGTAAGCAGCCTCGCCGTTCTTGACCCGGCAGTCGTTGATCAGATCTTCGAAGGTCACGACCTTGCCCAGTTTTTCATCGTACACGGGGTAATTGCCGGCAATCATCTTGCCGCCATTGGGCATACACTCGGCGTAGGTCTTGCCGTTCTTGAAGGGCGTATTCCACATCTTCTCGCCCTGCTCGATCACACCGATGAAGGGCGGGAAGTCCATGATGCTGTCGTACTGAGACTTGGCATCCGCATCGAACGCCAAAGCGCCGTAAACATAATTGTCAAACTTGACGTCCGGATTCCGGTGCTCAAGGTAGTTGACGATTTTCATACGATCCGCCTCGGGATTTGCATTGGCCGCAACTGCCCCGAAAACGATCCCCAAGCCCGCTAGAGCCAAAATAATTTTCTTCATGCCGTCCTCCTGATGAACGGGCCACGCCGGC
Source organism: Parasulfuritortus sp. (assembly GCA_031291185.1). Lineage (GTDB taxonomy): Bacteria > Pseudomonadota > Gammaproteobacteria > Burkholderiales > Thiobacillaceae > Parasulfuritortus. Next base: position 7,482 of record JARLJM010000123.1, read on the forward strand.
CCGTCGTCAATTCCACAGTTAATCCCCTCGCCACTCAGGCGATGGTGGCGTCGGCCGAGTCTTTCTCGCCCTGATTGTCTTCCCAGCTCACGACGACCTTGTCACCCGTCTTGGCGCCCTTGACCCGGAATTCCAGGAAGGGGTTGGAAGAGATGCCGCCGCCCCACTGGGCATCCAACACAGTCTTGTCAGCCACGGTAGCCATGACATGGTTGATGAAATGCGCCGGGATCAATTGCCCGGTCTTGGCATCCTTGCGGAAACCGGTTTCCATCGGGTGCGTCATCAGACATTTGATCACAGCGCTGTCGCCGCTCATTGCGGCCTTGATCCTGATTCCAGACATGTTGTCTTCCTTCCTAAATCGTTTCGTGTTCGGTTTCGAGCCAGTGCTTTACTCGGCCTGCTCACCCCTCGAAGAGGGAGCGAAGGCTGAGTCCTGTTAGCCGCCGCAGCCGCCCAGGGTGACCTTGACTTCCTTGGCCAGGGTATAGACCTTGCCGCCGGCCTTGACGACGACGCGCACGTTCCCGGTCGCGCCCAGCTTGACCGCCGTGGAGATGAAACTGTCCGTGCCGTTCATCAGCGTGAAATCGGCCAACAGCGGGGTGCCGTTCTTTTCGGCCAGGAGGATAATGTGATCGGTGCCCGGAATCTTGGATGTCACCTTGACCGGCACGCGGCTGCCGTTCTCGGCGATGGTGGGGGCGTCCAGTTCGATCTGGTCGCTATCGGCAGCGCCAGAGGCAGCCAGACCACTCAGGGCACCCGCGACATCCTTGGCGTCGAAGGCGGCCTTGTTCCAGTCGGCCGCGAACACTGCGCCAGGCTTCAGCAAGCCGGCACCGGCTGCCACGGCAACCATGGCGGCGGTCCCTACGCCTTTCAAAATCTGTCTGCGTTGTTGATTCATGTCTTGATCTCCTTGCTAACGGGCTGCGAGTAAATTAAAGGCCGTAAATGAAATCGACCACTTTGTCGATCTGCTCTTCGGTCAGGATCTTGTGCTTGCCAAAGGGCGGCATATAGGTTTCCGGATTGCGCACTGTCGGATCCCAGATCTGGGCGCGCAGGGCTGCCTTGTCGGGGAAGCGGGCGCTCATGGCAATCAGGGGAGGCCCGCTGTTGCCGGGCTGCGCGGCGTCCGCCTGGGTGGGCATGGCATGGCAGGCCAAGCAGTTGCCCATCTTGTTGTCGTAGGCAAGTTCTTTTCCGGTCCACACTTTGGCGGGTTCGGCAGCCATGGCAGCATTGACCAACAGTGCAGCCAGCAGCGCAAAGCCGGTATTGACGGAAACATGATTCCGCATAGTCTCACTCCTTCCTCTTCTCGAACACAAAGCCCGGCCGGGACAACTTGATACGGCCGGACGCTCTATAACTTTAAGACGGAATTGAATATACCCAAGAACATCTATCAAGAACAAACAGCGTATCAGTACATATGAATATTCACTTGGACTCGGGCGACTTCTTTTCCCGTGCTTCCTGCTCTTTCAGATCCCTCAGCCGGGCATCGATAACCGATTGGGTATAGAAATCGCCATCTCCGGATCGTTGCGCAAGCTGCAACTGCTCGATCGCCTGCGGCTGCTGGTCCAGCCTGATATAAGCCTCCGCCTGAGCCAGGTGTTCTTCGGCATTCCGGCCCAGGGCGTGATTCGCTTCAGCCAGCAACTGGTACAGCGTGTGGTCCTCCGGCCATAGTGACAAGCGGTCCGAGACAAACGTCCTGGCCTTGCCCGGATTACCCTGGCGCAACAAGGCGCGGGCGTAGGCATAGGCAAGCGGTTTGTAACCAGGGTAATGCGCAATCGCAGCATTCAGCCTGGCAACAGCCTGATCCACACGCCCGGTCCCGAGCAATACCTGGGCATCCAGGCTTTCGACCAAAGCAGAATGCTGTTCTTTTTCCAGATGACTGAGGGCCTGATCAGCCTGCTCCTTGTTCCCCACCCTCAGCGCACTCAGCGCCAGCCCGTACCAGGCAGCGGGATCGTCCTGAGTTGGGGCCAGGACGCTGAAACGTTTGTAGGCGTCCTGAGCCTCGCCCTCGGAGGCCTGCACCCGAGCCCGGATCAAGGCGAATTCGGGGCTGTCCACATGGCGCTTGGCCTTCATTTCCGCCACCCGATTCTGCAAATCAGCCATCCGGTCATAGGTCATCGGGTGTGTACGCAGGAATCCCGGGACGTTACTTTCGTAAAGTCGGTCCTGTGACATCAGATGCTTGAAGAACGACACCATGCCGTTGGGATCGAAACCGGCACTGGCCATGGTCTGCAGGCCTACCCGGTCAGCCTCCTTTTCGTGGGACTGGATATCGGTCAACTGGTTCTGGGCAGCATAAGCCTGACTGGTGGCGAGCGCCGCCTCGGATATCTGCGGGTTGTCGGAATGGGACGCAAGGATGGCGACGGCCATGCCGGCCAATGCGGCCACCATGCTCGCTTTCTGGCCCATCACGGACCGGGCCATATGGTTCTGCACCACGTGGCCGATTTCGTGAGACAGCACGCCCGCCAGTTCGGATTCGGTCCTGGTCGCCGAAAGCAGCCCGCTATTGATGCCAATATGCCCACCCGGCAGGGCAAAGGCGTTGATCATGGGGTCCTGAACGACAAAGAAGTCAATCTGCCGGTATGGCGCGCTGCTCGACGCAACCAGACGCTCGCCCAGGGCGCTCAGATACTCGTTGATGTCCGGGTCGTCGAGAAAATCCTTGTCCGACCGGATTTCACGCATGACTTCGCGTCCGACCTGATTCTCCTCAGTCAGGGAAACAGTAGCGCGAGCCGCTTCGCCCAGATCGGGAAGTTCGGAAGCCTGGGCTGAAATCGCGACGAAGGCGGCAAAGATGAAGATACGAGGCAATCGCATGCGGCTATGATACTCCGGTGAAATTTTGGTTCCCATCAAGGGCACCGACCGCACAGTAGCCACTCGAACCCGAATGGACATATGCTTGCCGGATCAATGGTAACGGCTTCAGCACTGGAGACATCATGAAGAAAACACTTTGGGCTTGCCTGCTCACTGTCTGGGCAGGCTACGCCATGGCTACCACAGGCACTCTGATCAAGGCAGAACAGGCACGCGCGACACCTTCCGCCAAAGGAAAAATCATCACTCAATTCGCCAGTGGCACCCCGGTAGACGTCATCAACCGTCAGGGCGGCTGGCTGCAGATCAAGGCACAGGGCAGGAGCGGCTGGGTCCGGCTGTTGTCGGTCCGCAGCGCAACCGGCAGAGGATCCGGTGCTGACCTGGGTGGAGTGGTCGGTCTCGCGGGCAAACGCAACAACAACCAGGTTGTGGCAGTAGCCGGCCTGCGCGGCCTGAGCGAGGAAGACCTGAAGGGAGCCCACTTCGATGCGGCCCAGCTCGCCAGACTCGACACCTACAAGACCAGCCGGCAGCAGGCGGAGTCCTTCGCGGCCCAAGCCAAACTTAAGGCTCGCAACGTGGCCTATCTGAATCCACCGCCACAAAAAACCGCGCCCGCTGCCAATAACTGGGAAGGGAGACTGCCATGAAACGCATTGCACTCGGGTTGCTCCTGGCTACCACGTTCGGCAGTGCCCATGCCATGAAGCTGGGGGATTTCCTCGATGCCGTCAGTAAACTGAAACAGCCGGCCGTCAGCAATTCGCCTCAGAACGACACCGCCCAGACGGCTGATACGAACTCAAACTCTCAACAGCAATTGTTGCTGACCGCACTACAGGGCAGCCACGTCAGCGATGCCCAGGAGGACGAGATCGGCCGCCAGATTGCTGGCAACCTTCTGGGCGCGGCTCCGCTGGTCAAGAACGATGCCCTGCAACGCTATGTCAACATGGTGGGGCGCTGGGTTTCCCTGCAAGGCGAACGCCCCAACCTGGCCTGGCACTTCGGCGTCATTGATACCGACGACATCAATGCCTTCTCCGCGCCCGGCGGTTACATATTCGTCACCAAGGGCCTGTACCGCACATTGCAGAACGAGGCCGAGCTGGCAGGCGTTCTCGGACACGAAATTGGCCATGTACTGAAGCGGCACCATCTCAAGTTGTTGCAGAAATCAGCCCAGGTCGCGCTCATTGGACAGGCACTGGGATCGGCCATGGCCAAGCAGGGCGACGGCGACAGGACCGCAGCGATCTTGCAGAACCTGATCGGCAACGGCGCCGAGATCGTCGCCCGAAGCCTGGACAAAGATGCCGAATACGAAGCTGACCGCATCGGCATGGTCCTGACCGCGCGTGCCGGCTACGACCCGTATGCCCTGCCCGCCGTCTTGCAGGAGATCGGCCATGCCAGCCAGCTGAACCAGAGCCAGACCGCCCTGCTGTTCAAAACGCATCCGCTGCCCGACGACCGCCTCGACCACCTGTCGCAGGCGGCAGGCGACAGGATGGATGCCTACGCCGACGGCAAGAGTCTGGATAACCGGTTTATCAAACTGCCTTAGGCATTGGAATAGTCCGGCAGCCTGGCAGCATACGGCTGTAGCCACAAATTCATTCCGCCTGATGGTCTGCCGGCACAGGCGGGCAAAGGCTGACATGACTCATGTTATGTGAATGGGCATTGATGGCCCATCTGTCCAAGGAGCAGTACAGGCCCTCCCATTCAACCAAACCACTCACGCTCGGGATCGATTGCCAATCTCAAGCCGCCTGTGTGTAATGGGGCACTTTGTTAATTTGCGAAGCTTCATGTCCGTCCACCATTCCACTGATCTGCCTTTCATCCACGAACTTACCCCAGCTCGGCTGCGTGCATTACAAACACAAGCGGCGCAGGAAGCCGGCCTGGACGTCAACTTTCACGATACCCTCCGCAATGGCGACAGTGGGCCTGAACTGACGATCATTCCTGCCGGTCGTTTCGAAATGGGCGCTCCGGCCAGCCAGATTCACTTCGGCGATCTGCCCCAACATAGCGCGCAGATCGCGGCCCATTTCGCGATCGGACGGTACTGCATCACCGCCAGCGAATTCGACGTTTTTGCTTCGGATACAGGATTTATCTGGCAAAGCCACCTGATGCGCTCCGAGGGTCGCCAGCCCGTCATCAACGTCAGCACCGAAGAGGCTCATGCCTACCTGGCCTGGCTGTCGACCCAGACCGGGCAGCGCTATCGCCTGCCCAGCGAGGCCGAGTGGGAGTACGCCGCACGGGCCGGCAGCCTGACCGCCTACTGTTTCGGCGACCGTCTCACCTGCGGCGAGGCCAACATTCATTCGCTACATCCACCCGCCACTCCAGCCAAGGGCTGGCGGCGCTTCATACCGGTCTGCGTTCCGCTAAACAGAACCGCTGAAGTCGGCAGTTACCCGCCCAACGTATGGGGCCTGTTCGAGGTGCATGGCAATGTCTGGGAGCTGACCGACTCGCCCTGGATTGGCTCACTCGATTCCGAAAACACCGCTGGCCTGAATCGAAAAGGGCACTGGATCGTCACCAAGGGCGGCTCCTGGTTCGAAGGTACGGCAGAAGCCCGCTCCGCATCCCGCAAACCACGTCTGCGCGAAGAGCTCGACACCAATCTCAGCTTGCGTGTGCTGCGCGAAATTTAATTAACAATTGCTTTGTCCCGGACGCCTGCTAGAAAGCATATATGCCCGAGTGTTTTACAAGGGTATACATGATCACTGGTAAGGAGGAAAGTCATGATGGACATCAACAAGCTCATTCAAGCCGAGCATGTGGCGCACTGCGAAGCTGACGAGTTCATGGCGGACATGGAAGCCTGGACTGAGAGTCAGGCCCAGCAATTGGCCAGGCAAGACGGTTTGCAACTGACCGATGAACATATGGAAGTAATCTGCTGGCTACGCGACCACTTTGCGGAATGCGGACCGGAACCTCTCGGCCGACAACTATCCAGAGCGCTGGACGAAAACTTTGCCGACATGGGCGGACTCAAATACCTCTACCGCCTGTTCCCTAAAGGCCCTGTCTGCCAAGGGAGCCGACTGGCTGGATTGCCCATCCCGCCTGGCAGTTTCGACATGTCTTTCGGTAGCACGCACTGAAGCGATTCGCTACAGACAGGTCCGTAGCGCGGGCTTCTGGTTTCAACCCACACAAACGACGATACCCGGCCGGGGCCGGGCATCGTCGTTTAACAAACCGGTCGGTCCTTAAACGCAGCCGGTCGGCTTCGGAGTACCTGCATAGCGCCCTGCCTGCTTGGCTGGCCCGAACGGGAACAGGTCAAACAAGAACTTCTTTTCGCCCCATTCGTCGCCGAATTCCTCTTTCAAGCCCTTCTGCAGGAAACGCAGGTTGGGCGCCGTGCCATATTCCTGGAAGTAGTTGCGCATGTAATGAATGATCTTCCAGTGGTTTTCTTCCAGTTCCAGCTTGTCCTGGCTGGCCAGATAGGCCGCCACGTCATCAGACCAGTCATCCAGATTGACCAGATAGCCCTCAGGATCGGTTTCCACCGTCTTGCCGTTGATGTTCAGTTCCATGTTGTTTCCTCTCTCTCACCCGGTTTTCAATTACCAGCTGTGGCTGGCCTGAGGTAAAGAGTATATAAGTTGACCTTTTAAGTCAACTATTTGGTTGCGCTAATTGTGGTCTTCCATTTATTCAGCGGATCAATGTCCCTGTTCGCACATGACAAATACTTTACGTTAATGGTCAACTATTGCCGACTTCGCGTGATGCCCGTAGAATCCTGAGTGCCGCATTCAACTACTAACCGGAGAAAAGACATGGAACACCAACTGCCCGCACTGCCCTACGCCAAGGACGCCCTGCAACCCCACATGTCCGCCGAGACCTTCGATTACCACTACTCGAAGCACCATCAGGCCTATGTCACCAATCTGAACAACCTGATCAAGGGCACCGACTTCGAGAACCAGTCGCTGGAAGACATCGTCAAGACCGCCCCCGCCGGCGGCATCTACAACAACGCCGCACAAGTCTCCAACCACACTTTCTTCTGGAACTGCATGAAGCCGAACGGCGGAGGCGCACCGACCGGCGCACTGGCTGACGCCATCAACGCCAAGTGGGGCAGCCTGGACGAGTTCAAGAAAGCCTTCCAGACCAGTGCCGTCGGCAACTTCGGTTCCGGCTGGACCTGGCTGGTGAAGAAGGCCGACGGCTCTGTCGACATCGTCAACATGGGTGCTGCCGGCACTCCGTTGACCACCGCCGACAAGGCCCTGCTCTGCGTCGACGTATGGGAACACGCCTACTACATCGACTACCGCAACCTGCGCCCGAAGTTTGTGGAGACCTTCCTGAATTCGCTGGTGAACTGGGACTTCGTGGCTGCCAACTTCGCTGCCTGACAGGTAACCCATTTGGCAGGAATTGTCCGTAACCACGGTACAAGCCAGCCAGTCAAAAAAGGGGCGGTCCATAAACTGGACCGCCCCTTTTTATTATTCAACCAGTAACACGATGCCGGCCGGCCGCAAGAAAATGAAGCGATAAATTGTTTATCGTCAAATGACAGACAAATGGAATTGACAACATGAAGCAGCCGGCCTGACCATGCTCAAACTGCTTTGTAGTGCGGGGAGCGCTGCATACAAGTTTATTCACGAAACACAATGAGCATTGATCATGACAAAGATATCAAGCCTGGACCCACGGTTTAGTGTTTCAAACAAAACGCTCGATAGACAACATCTGACCATCCTCAACCTCAGGTCTTCCGCTCTGGAATTCTTTTATGATGACAAAGTCGGCGATCTGAAGAAGTTCACCAAGAATCTGTATGAACTCCACTCTCGGATACTGGATCATTTCTACACTGAGGAAGAAATTTTATTAAAACACGGTTATGCCAACCTGGAAGAACACATCCTGGAACACAGCTCATATACAGAGAAGCTGTCCTATTTGTTCTTTGATGTAAGCAATGGGGTAATCGACAAGCCCAACATGGAGTTCTGCTTACTGGATTGGGTACCCAGGCACCTGGCTGAGTGGGATATGGAATACGGGCACTTTCTGCAAATTCACTGATTTTGTTTCAACGAATCCCTCGGGTTCCGGCCAGAAGTGATTCAATAACCAAAGTTTGGTCGACATTCTGTTACTGTGCAGAGCAATCGACATGAATAAAAGGGGGATGTTTATGTCGATCAGGTTTCGTCATGCACTGGGAATCGCCGTTTTATTTACCGTTCAGACGATGCTGCTTGCAGTTGCAGAGGCCGCTGACAGGCCATTGCACCAGCATGCCATTCTGTGGCCAGAGGCAAAAAATCGACTTGCCGCGCCTGCCCGCACCAGACCTGTCGCAGCCCACAAAGGCCTGTCAGGAATTGCCAGCTATTACGCGGACCACTTCCAGAAGCGAAAGACAGCGAGCGGGCACCCCTATTACAAAAACGCATGGACCGCTGCGCATCGCACCATCCCCTTGGGCACCTGGGTGCGCGTAACCAATGACAACAATGGGCACAGCGTGGTGGTTCAAATTACGGATCGCGGTCCTTACATTAAAAACAGAGTGCTCGATCTTTCCCGTTCAGCTGCCCAAGCGCTAGGCATGAACCACACCGGCACGGCACCCGTCCATTTGCAGGTAGTGCAGGAACATCAATCAAGCCGACGAGTCAGATTCGGCGCCTAGCCGGCATGGCTCGCTGTTGCAGCGAATGCATTTTCATGCCAGCCCTGCCTTTTGCATTCGTCGCCATAGCGTACTCCGATCGATACCCAATATCTGGGCGGCCACCGTTTTGCTGCCGTGAGCCTTCTCCATGGCATCCTGAAGCTCGAATTTCTGGATGATCTGGGCATTTTCCTCGGCCGATTTATCAGGACTTGTCTCCGGCACCTGAAGGGTGACCACGACAGATGCGCTCCGGCCGAAGCGTTGTATATCCTGGGGCAGGCTGTCCACATCCACTACTCCGTTGTCGGAACAGATGACACCATGTTCGACGGCATTATTCAGCTCACGGATATTCCCCGGCCAAGGGTAATTCAACAAGGCCTGCCACGCCGCCTTTGTGATCTTGATATTGTCCTTGTGACCACGCGCCACCAGGTCGTCGCAGAAATGATTGACCAGCAGCGGAACATCGCTGATCCGCTCCCGCAAAGGCGGAATCGTGATCGGGATGACCGAGATCCGATAGTAGAGGTCCGCGCGAAAAAGGTTGCTGTCGATGGCTTCGCGAAGATTGATGTTCGAGGCACTGACCAACCGGAAATTAACGTTCAGCGTCTCGTTCGAACCGAGCATCTGAAACCGCCTATCCTCGATCGCATGCAGTATCTTGGCCTGCAGGTGGAGCGGCAACTCGCCGATTTCGTCCAGCAGCAGGGTGCCATGATCCGCCGCCTGGAACTTGCCTTGCCGCTGGTCATGGGCACCGGTAAAAGCGCCCTTGGTATGGCCGAAGAACTCCGACTCCAGCAAGGTACTGGGCACCGCCGCACAGTTGACCTCAATCAGCGGGTAGCGATTGCGGGAGCTTTGTTCGTGGATCAGGCGGGCTACGCAACTTTTGCCCGTTCCGGATTCCCCCTGCAACATGATCGAAGCATCGGATGAGGCGACCTGCCTGGCCTTTTCGAACACTTTGAGCATTTCCGGGCTGTTGCTGATCAGGCCACAGGCTCCACCCGACTGCAGCGTTGCCTCCAGGCGCCGCCTGGCGCTGACATCGCGTACCACGATCACACGGACTTCGTGGTGACGGCTATGCGAAAACAGTCGCTTGATGGTGAATTCAAGGAAGCGGATGCTGTCCCCGGCATGAATTTTCTCTTCGAAGTGAATCGTGCGGTCGCTCGCGACCAAGGTCCCGTAGTCGCCTCCAGCGTCGATCGCCGCCCGTGCCAGTCGCCTGCTCCAGTTGATACCGCACAGATCCTTGAGATTCTCGACGGGCGACTCACTGCTGAGCCCGAACAACTCGCGAACCATATTGTTGTAATAGCTTATCTTGCCTTCGGGCGAGGCAATGACGATTCCGTCGTTGATCTGGTCAATGATGCTTTCCAGCACTTCGTGCGTGGTGGTGAGGTAATCAACAGTGGATCGCGTGTTGCGCGTTGTTGCAGCTGCGGCGATATCTATCATGTTGATTTCTCGTATATATGTACCTCTACCAGCCTATGCCATTTCCCGAGTGTTGCAAGCCATTGCAACACCTTCATCACGGCTAAAATATAAATTCCTTTTAAATTCAACATGATGCAACTGGCACAAAGAATGCGTTGCTTCGATAGCTTTGCCGCGCAAGCAGACCATCTGGCTACATTGTGTTGGTGCAAGCAAGGCCATTCAACTTTAGAAGGGGTTAGAAAGTGAAATTCAATCTACTTGGCAATAGAAAACTGTTGGTACTCGCCATCGCCTCCATCGGCACAGCCTATGGCAGTTTGGCGGTTGCCGCTTCAGCCCCACAAGGGCCGTACATGGCACCTGGCAAACAAGTCCAGCAAGCTCCGGGTTATGGCTATGGTCCCGGCCCTGGTTATGGCCCCGGGCCGGGTTACGGTTACGGTCCTGGCTGGGGTAACAATGGCTACGGCAATGGCTATGGAAACGGCTACGGCAATGGCTATGGAAACGGCAATGGCTATGGTAACGGCAATGGCTATGGTAACGGCTACGGCAATGGCAATGCCAACGGTAACGCCAGCGGCAATTTCGGCTTCGGCATGGGCGGTGGCGGAGGCGGAAACGGCAATGGCGGAGGCTGGGGCAACAACGGTTGGAATGGCAACAACGGTTGGGGTAACGGCTGGAACGGTAACAACGGCTGGGGTAACAACGGCGGTTGGTGGTAATCACAAATTGCGGTATCCGGCGGCCATGCCAGCCGGATGCCGCAAGCGCGTCAACCCGCCGGTTTTGAGGAGTACCGCATCATGTTAAGCAAAATAGCCAATTGGGTAGTGTGGTCGGCACTGGCCCTGTTCATCGTGTTCCTGATCTATCCAAGTAACGAGAGTATCAAGCCGGCTGCCAGCCATGTCGTCAGCCAGGTCAAATCAGCTCTCGGTCATGTCGTGTCCAGTGTCCAGGCCTCCGAAGAACCCTTGAATCAGGCTCGGGACGCCTATGCTCGGGGCGATGCAATTGCCGCCGTGAATGCCTATCAAGCGTACATCAGGAAACATTCCGACAGCGCCGATGCACGTGGCGAACTGGGTAATGTGTATTACTCCGAAGGCAACCTGACCGAGGCTGCACAGGTTTATTACGATGCGGCCAATCTGCTGATCGCCCAGAAAAAGGTGGATCAGGCAGCTCGACTGGCCACGATCATCGGGCAGATCAATCCGGGCCTGGCCAATGAACTGGCGGCCAAAATGCCCCAGCCCGAAACATCGCTACAGTCCGGCATCGAGCAAGACAACCTGAATCAGCCGACTCCGGTCTTGCCGCAAAGCGCCATGCGCTATTACTGAAACCACGAATCCATGCCACACGTTTCTGCACATCGAGTGCAGGCTGACGGGTGGTCCAGTGTCTTAGCAACGTGCAACTCAAGCAGAGGGCGATATGAAGAACACATTGAATAGGCTGGCACCTCTGGTTCCAGGCATGATCATGCTGGCCGGATGTGCCGGAGCACCGAGCACACAGGACACCAACGCCGGCCAACCGCAGGCGGCACCCTCACCGCACGTAGCTGTCGCAACATCGGCCCCCACGCCTGTGGCAAAGGCATCGGCACCCGCCGCCGCACCTGCCAGAGTTGATCACTACACCGTGGTGAAGGGCGACACCCTTGGCAAAATCGCCGCCAGGCCCGAAGTGTATGGCGACATTGATCTATGGCCTTTGCTCTACCGGAGCAATGCTTCGCAGATCAGACCCGGAGGCCTGATCTATCCGGGCCAGGTATTAAATATCGACCGTACCTACAATGCAGCCGACATCCAACGGCTCAAGACACATCGGCATGCAAAATCACGAAACCCAAGACACTGGAACCAGACAGGCCTGGCGGACGCCAACCCACCCTGCCCGAGGGCGGCTCAACCTGCGGCATCAACCGCCGCACCTAAATCCGACGATGCCTCCGGCACGGCTTATCTGGACGCAGCACGCCGCGCTTTTGAAGCAGGTGATATCGAGTGGACGCTGCATTACTACAACATCTATTTGAAGAACCACAAGAACGATGCAGATGCCTGGGGTGAACTGGGCAATGTCTATTTTTCTCAGGGCATGATGAGCGAGTCCGCCAGGAGCTATTACAACTCGGCCAACATTTTGATCGATCAGGGTGAAACGTCACGTGCCGAGGAACTCCTGCCGGCCATCCAGGACGGCAATCCCGAACTGGCGAACAGCATTTACAAGCGGCTCCCATACATCTGACCGGCGAAACCGCCGCTGCATGCGGCCCGACCTGATGCGGGGTGGATCGATTACCGTGTAGCCCGCTTGGCTAGGGCAATCTGGCCTATTGACCTTTGCAGGCAGGGCGGCCGGATAAGGCCCCCTTTACTCTCGTCCCCGTATGGATGGCAAGCTTGGTTGAATTTCATGGTTGACTCAGAACCAATAGATAGAACATATGTCCTACGTATGTATTACTTTGGATATAATTTCGTCATTGGTAATAACGTTAACCTGGAAACTAGACATGCGATTCGAAGACTTGCTGCAAGTCGCTGGAGACAGGCTTTCTTCTGATGAAAAGGAGATTGCCCGCTACGAGTACATCTGGAATAGCGCCATACGTAGCGCCGCCGGGATATGCCAGAACAAGGCTGACCGGTCAATTGAGCACAAGGATAAAGCCCTGGCTGAAGCCTGTGCCGAAAACATCATGGAACTCTGGCATAGCCAACTCTCGATTCATTGATTCTGAGCATTGCTCACCGTGGATTCCCACGGTGACGGATCAGCGTGCGCTACGCTCCGACCGGAGGGTGGCGACAAGCTTCCCATGAAAACCCATACATATTCACATGGCTCGAATCAGTGACCCGCGACGCCTTTGACGATCAAGGGAACGGCATCCCCGGCATGTTTCTTCGCCATCTTGGCAGCCTTCTTTTCCTTCGGCGTCAGTAAGGCATGCTTTTTCGATTCCTTGTTGGTTTGCTGCGACTTGGACATGGTGAACTCCTGATCATTGAAAATGTGGTGTCATCCCAAGGAATGACCATGCGTCCCGGAATGCAACTGGATCGCTGCGCGAGACTTGCCTTACTTATAGGCTAATAACCGACAGAAGTATTCAGGATTTACAATCGGGAACGTACAACGGATAGAGGCCGGCTCCGTGTATGATCAAACCAGACCTAGCTGAAAGGCGATTTCACCATGCGGCGTCTGAACATCAGCCACATCACCGAATACCTGTTTTCCAGCCCTGTGTCCCTGCTGCCGCACCGACTGCTGTTGCGCCCCCGGGAAAATCACAACGTCCGGATCGAGTCGTCGATCCTGGACATCTCGCCCGCGCATACCGTGCAGTGGAAACGCGACGTGCTGGACAACTCGGTTGCCATCGTCTGCTTTACCGAGCCTTCGGACCGCCTGCACATCGCAAGCAACGTGGTCATCCAGAGCTATGAGGACAATCCCTTCGATTTTCTGATGGATGACTACGCCGTGCTTCATCCCTTTGACTATGACCGGAAGGAACAGGCCGAACTCGCCCCCTTCCAGCAGGCCACCTACCCTGCCGACCGGGACAGGGTTCAAGGCTGGCTGGCCCGACTGCCCCAGTCACGCCCCATACAGACCTTCACCCTGCTCGACCGGATAAACCGGGAAATCGCCAACCATTTTCTCTATCAAAAACGCGAGGAACCCGGCGTGCAGTCCCCTGCGCTGACTCTGGCCCGGAACAGCGGCTCCTGCCGCGACTTCGCGGCCCTGTTCATGGAGTCCTGCCGACATCTCGGCCTGGCCAGCCGGTTCGTCAGCGGCTATCTCTACTCGGCCGCGCTCGAGGACTGCAACGCCTCGACCCATGCCTGGGCCGAGGTCTATCTCCCTGGTGCCGGCTGGAAGGGATTCGACCCCACCAGCGGCGAAGTGACCGGCAACCGGCATATCGCGGTGGCGGTATCCAGCCACCCGGAGACCGTACCTCCGGTGGCCGGGAGCTATCAGGGCCCCTCAGGAACACAACCGATTCTTAACGTCTCGGTCAAGGTCAGCGAATTTGTCAGTTGAACCCGCCGGCATTCCGGCCCGGGATCAAAACGCGCTACAGGTTGGCGGCATCGGTCTGGCTGTAAGACAATCGCCCCATGCGTGACATTTCCTGGAAAGTCCTCTTTGCCTACGCGGTAGGCTGCCTGGTGCTGAATGCGGTCAGCCATCCACAGACGGTGTTGCCGCTCGCGCTGTCCTCGTGGACCCTTCCGCCCGGCCTGTCGCTGGCCTTTCTGCTGCTCTACGGCCTGCGCTACATCCCCTGGCTGGTACTGGTCACCTTCCTGATCAGCCTGCCGGCCAATGGCCTGCCCTCCGACTGGTTCAACGTCATCATGTCGGCGACGATATTGACGCTGTGCCATGGCGCCCTCGCGGTCTGGCTGAAACGCGGGCTGGGCGTCGACCCCCACTTTCGCAGCTTGCGCGACCTGTCCTGGTTTCTGGTCGTGGCGGTCATAGCCGCCTGGATCGGCTCGGGTGTGCACGTATACAACGAGTATCTGCGGGGCGGTCCTGAATCGGCAAGCTGGCTGGCTGACCTGGTCAATTACTGGGTCAGCGACCTGATCCGACTGCTGGTGGTCGGCCCACTGGTACTGGTCCACGCCAACGACAACTGGCGGACCTGGCGACCGACCCGTGAGATGTTCATCCAGGCCTTTACCATCGGCCTCTCGCTCTGGGTCATTTTTGGGCTCAAGTACACCGACCAGTTCAAATTCTTCTACCTGCTGTTCCTGCCCCTGATCTGGATCGCGATGCGGCATGGCATCCAGGGTGCCACGGCGGCGCTGGCGGCGACCCACCTCGGCCTGAACGGCATTCTGGAATGGCTTGAACTGCATGCCATCACGGTGGTCGAGTTCCAGATGCTGATGTTGGGCCTGGCCTTGACCGGGCTGTTCCTGGGCATGACGGTGACCGTGCGGCGAGCCACCGAGGAGCGTCTGCACCAGCGCGAGGTCGACCTCAACCAGGCCCTGCGTCTGGCGGCGGCCGGCGAAATGGCGCAGGCGCTGGCCCACGAACTGAATCAGCCCCTGTCCGCCCTGGCCAATTACGCCCAGGCCAGCCGCATGATGCTGGCCGACCTGGACACCCACGGCCCGTTGCTGGCCGGCACCCTGAACAAGATCGCGGACGAAGCCGGACGCGCCGGACAGGTGGTCCACCGATTGCGCGAGTTTTTTCGGGGCGGCACGGTGCGCATGGAGACGAGCCCGGTCGCGGAGCTGATCGAAGAAGGCGTCGCCCCCTTGCGCAAGCGCGCCGGCCGCTATGGCATCGAACTCCATGTCAATCTGTCCAGCGCCCTGCCCACCATTTCAGCCGATCGGGTGCAGATCGCCACCGTCCTGCTCAACCTGGTAGGCAATGCCCTGGATGCACTGCGCAACAGCAGCACCCTGGAAAAACGGGTCGAGATCAAGGCCGAATACCTGTCTACCGGCATCGTCCGCATCTGCGTAATAGACAACGGCCCCGGCATCACCGCCGACATCCGGGACCGGATTTTCCAGCCCTTCGCCACCAGCAAACCGGAAGGCATGGGTCTCGGGCTGGCCATCAGCCGCACCCTGGTGGAAGCCCACGGCGGCACGCTGGAACTGGCGAGCAGCCATCCAACGCGCTTCTGCTTCACGCTTCCGGTTGAAAACAGCAACGACGAAGGACAGGCCAAAAAAAATGTTTGAACCCACCGTCTACATCGTCGACGACGACAACTCGGTACGGGACTCCCTATCCCTGCTGCTCAAGTTTCGCGGTTTCCGCGTACATGAGTTCGCCTCCGCCGAGGACTTCCTGGAAGCCTGGAAGCCGGACTGGCGCGGCTGCCTGTTGCTGGACCTGCGCATGACCGGCATGGATGGCCTGGCCCTGCAGCAAGTCCTTACCGATCAGGGCTCGCGCTTGCCCATCGTGTTCCTGACCGGCCACGGCGACATCGCCCAGGCCCGGACCGCACTCAAGGCCGGAGCCGTGGATTTTCTGGAAAAACCCATCGACCATGAAGCACTGTTCACTTCCCTCAACGAGGCCCTGGTCAAGGACAGCCAGTTGCAGTTCGAGGAGCAACGTCTCGCCGATCTGGGAGGTCGCATCAGCCGCCTGAGCGAACGCGAACGGCAAGTCATGGACCGCGTCGTGGCCGGCCGCCACAACCGGGAAATCGCGGCCGAGCTCGACATCAGCCCGCGCACCGTCGAAGTGTTCAAGGCCCGCATGATGGAAAAGATGCAGGCCCGCAGCGTGCCCGAACTGGTCAAGCTGGCTCTGGAAGCCAGCCAGGGTCAGCTTGACTGAAAAGGGTTCATACGTGTTTCCCTTACGCGCACCACCTGATTTTTATCCTGGCCAAGCCAGATAGGATGCGTCCATGTACGAATGTCTCTGAGCAGGACATCTGCGTTGATTCGCAGCTATCGAGGGGCGGCAGATGCCGCCCCCTTTTTTTGGCAGAATGAACCCATTCATGCCAGCCCGGTACACACCATGACCACTGCAATCCCCTGCTTCGGCCTGCTCATCATCGGCGATGAAATCCTGTCCGGAAAGAGACAGGACCGCCACTTCCAGAAGGTGCGCGAAATTTTCGCCACCCGAGGCCTGGCGCTCACGCAGGTCACCTATCTGGGAGACGACCGTTCCAGGCTGACCGCCTTCCTCCGCGACAGCTTCGCCGGCGGCGACATCCTGATCAGTTGCGGCGGCATTGGCGCCACGCCGGACGACCATACCCGCCAGGCCACGGCGGCCGCCCTCGGCGTACCGCTTCAACTTCACCCCGAGGCTTCAGCGCTGATCACCGGACGCACGCTGGAGGTCGGTCTGCCGGTCACGCCCGGACGGCTGCAAATGGGCGAATTCCCGGCCGGCGCGACGATCATCCCCAACCCTGTCAACCGCATCCCCGGCTTTTCGATCCGGCAGCATCACTTCGTGCCCGGCTTTCCCGAAATGGCCTGGCCGATGATCGAGTGGATACTGGACACTCAGTATCGGGCCCTCTTCCACAGCCACCGCCAAGTCGAGCTCGGCATGATCGTGCGCGGCCTTGCTGAAGCCACGCTGACCCCGCTGATGCTGGAAATCGAACGCGACCATCCCGGCCTCAAGGTATTCAGCCTGCCGAAACTGAATATCGAACGCCCCGACGACTACACCATCGAACTGGGCGTGAAAGGCGATGCATCGTGTATCGACGCGGGTTTCGACCGGCTGCGTGCGGGGACCCTTGCGCTGGGCGGACGTATCGAATAGCCGGTGCGAGTGGCAATCCGGAGCCACTCATGGCGGCTATTCGATGTTGCCATCAGTTAAAAACGTACGTCATCTGGACGCTGATCCGGTTGCCCATGCTATTGCCTATGATGTTGGCATCCGTCAGCTGGGTTGCCTGCTGGGCTGCCGTTCCGGTCAAACCCTTGGTGCCGGGCGCTGGTGCCTCCAGCTTGCGGATTTCATAGTTCAGGTTGAAACGCAGCTTGGGGCTATAGAAATATTGCCCGCCCAGGGTCCAGGTCGTGAACTTGCGTTCATCGAATGCCGAATTGGTCAGCCGGTTGAGCCGGTCGTAACGCAAATCCGCCTCCCATTTCTTGGCAAATCTCCAGCCCGTGTCCAGGTAATAACCATCAGCCTTGTTGCTGTCCGCCAGCGCGATCAGATTGACCGGCTCGAAAGCAGTTGTGCCACCGATGTCGTTGAAGGGTGGATTCGGGCCAATGAATATCATGCCCTTGCCACTCATGTACTCGCCTGAAAAACGCAATCCGTTTCTCAGATACTTGAAGCCGACACCTTCGCGCTCCCGGTTGTAGTCGACGCCGGAGAAGGTGCGCTTGCCACCCTGATGCCATATGTAGGCCATCACATCTTCCCGCAGCGGGCCTTTGCCACCGAATATGTAAGCGGCCTGGAGCCGGGCGGTCAGGTCCTTGCTGCTGTTGTTGTCGGAAAACTCGCTGCCATTGCCGTTGCTGAGCATGACGCCATAGGCATATTCCCATTTCCCGCGATTGAACCAGTCATACACCTCGACGCCTACGTCGCGATATCCCGACACGGCGCCGACAACCTGCGAACTCGCCAGGGGCACACCGAGGATGGGTGAGGTCGGGCGCGTCGTGGAGTAGGGCGTGACGAAACGCTCGTTGAGCAGGTTGTCGGTGACGTTGGAGTAATTGATGTAATCCAGCAGCTGAACACCCTGCATCGCTTCCTCGCCGAGCGGCAGACGGCCCTGTCCGATCCGGATGCGGGCGCCCGGAATATAGTTGAACGTCACCGTCGCATCGGACAACACCGCGGGATCCTTGCGTGTCAGGCCGTTGTTGCCGATCTCGCCCAGCAGGAAGTAATTGATCTGCCCATCCGTGCCGGGGATGACGCCGCGAATACCAGGACGGGCGCGGAATATCTGGAACTGGTCCCGGCTGTTCTGGTCCGGTGCAACCTGATTGAACAGGGCGGTCTGACCGTTGTAGGCCTTCAGGCCGGGCGGCGCGGAAATACCGCTGACCGCATCACCCTCGTTGTGGACGAACTGCGGCTGGATGAAGCCCCAGAGCTTGAAGGCAGGCGCTCCTGGCGCCTCGTTGTTCTGCAACTCAAACCAGTTGGTGGCTGAAGCGAGCTGGGCACACCCCAGCATGGTTGCCGCCAGGGCAACCCGTATCGTCTGTTTCACTGTCGTCTCCTCGGATCGAATCAATTTGATTTTTATATTTCTGCAGGACAGGCCGCATCAGGGCCGGATATAGGCATAGCCTTCTTGCTGTTTCTTCATCAGTTCGACCACACCGGCAGGCACGTAGCCGATGGTGCCGAGCATCTCCTCCTTGGTTAGTTTCTGCGCCTTCATGGTGTTCTGACAGGCGACGATCCGGATACCGGCCTTTTCTGCCTGGTCGATCCGGTCAGCCGCAGGCGATTCCTGCTTGAGCATGGCGATGCCGGGACCATACACGACGACCTCGATATCGACCTGACCGGCGCCCAGTTCCTGCTGCACGTTGCGCGCATTGTTGAGCGTGAGATCCCATTTCTTGGGATCGTTGTCGCTGACCTGGAACACGACTTTCTGCATGGCCTGTTTCATGGCGGTTGGCGCGTCGGCATGACTGAACTGAGAGAATAATCCGAGCATCGCTGCCGCCAGGATGGCGAGGTAACGGGCAAGTCTGGAATGGTTCACTGCTGTCTCCTTAGATGAGTGGTTTGCACAGCCGCCAGAGGGCGGGGCTATACGGGAGACGGCACCGGCCGCCGCGTTATTCCGAAATATTTGTGTTATCAAAAATAAATATTCGGCATGGAATAAACTGTCCTGGCTTCACGTCTTACTTATCAGATGACTACCCATCCGGACGCAGACAGGTACCCGAATCGATGAACATACTTTCCTTCCTATGCAACTCGCGCAGCATGCGGGAGCAGCTTGAGCAGAGCCGTCTGCGGCTCTATCGGGTCGCCTATTCCTGGTGCAGCGACCGCGCGCTTTCCGACGACCTGGTCCAGGAAACGCTCTCCAAGGCATTGAAAAGCGCCAGCCAGCTGCGCGATCCGGACCGTTTCAACAGCTGGCTGTTCAGCATCATGGCGAATTGCTGGCGCGATCATTTCCGGAACCACCAGGAGATGGATGACATCGACGAACTGGAGGACTACCGCTGCGTACATGAAGTCACCCCGGAAGATGAGCATGCCCAGACCCAGATCGTCCAACGTGTGCGGGCGGCCGTCGGCAACCTTCCGGTCGGCCAGCGTCAGGTGCTGACCCTGGTCGATCTGGAGGATTTCTCCTACGCCGAAGTGGCCAGCATCCTGGGCATCCCCGCCGGCACGGTCATGAGTCGGCTGTGCCGGGCACGGCAAGCGCTGAAAGGCATGCTCCTGGAGTTTGCACCCAGGCAAACTGCCCAGGTCACCCGGATCAGGAGAGTGAAATGAAAACCGAACGTGCCATTTCAGACGAGTTCATGAATGCGCTGGTGGATGACCAACTCGATTCCGACGAAAAAGATTACGCGCTGCGCGAGGCCAACCAGAACACCGAGTTCAGGGAACGGGTATGCGAGCTGCGCGCGCTGAAGGAAATGGTTCAGCATGCCTACCCGCAGGTCGCCGACGCTCCGCCCCGGACGCGCGGCAGGACGAGCTTGCGTCTATCCCATCTGCAGTCTCTGGCCGCCTGCTTCATGCTGCTGATGATCGGCGGTACCTCGGGCTGGCTGGCCCACGACATCAGTTCCCCGGCCAGCGACAACCAGATGGTCCACTCGCTTCGGGCACTACAGCAGAACGACTTCGGAATCCACCCCAGCAAATATGTGGTGCATGTCGATACGGCCAATCCGATCCGGCTCAAGACCGCGCTCGACGAAGCCGAAAACCTGCTGACCACCGCGCAGGACACCAGTCAGCCATCACAGGTGGAAATCATCGCCAACGGCCCGGGCCTGGACCTGCTGCGCACGGGCATCTCGCCATTCGCACAGCGAATTGCGCTGATGCAGAAAAAATATCCCGGCCTGGATTTCATGGCCTGCGGCCAGACCATCCGCAAACTCAAGGAACAAGGCATCGTGGTCGAACTGCTGCCTCATACCCAGGTCACGCCGTCTGCGCTGGAGCAAATCATCACCCGGCGCCTGAAGCAGAACTGGGCCTATATCAAGGTTTGATCACTTGAACGGATTGCTGTCGTTCAATTCATCGACATATCGCGCGATGCCGCCGCTCTCGCGCCGCAGGTAGTCCTCCACCGCCTGGGCAAAGCGCGGCTCGGCCAGCCAGTGCGCCGACCAGGTGATGGTCGGCAGGAAGCCGCGTGCCAGCTTGTGCTCGCCCTGCGCGCCGCCCTCGAACTGTCTGATCTTCCGTTCGATGCAGAACTCGATGGCCTGGTAGTAACAAGCCTCGAAATGCAACCCGGAGTGGTATTCCAGCGTGCCCCACGAGCGGCCATACAACGCATCCCGGTTGTAGAAATTGAGCGCACTGGCGATCGGCTCGTCACCCCGATAGGCAACGATGAGCAGGATGTTGTCCGGCATCGTTGCACCGACGCGCAGGAAGAAATCCAGGTTCAGGGCCTGCGGTGAATTGAACTGTTCGTGGGTGCGCGCATAGCAGCGCATGAAGTGTTCCCAATGCGCCGGGGTGATCCGGTCGCCGGTCAGGTGCTCGAACCGGATGCCGGCCTCTCGCACCTTGCGCCGTTCCTGCTGGACCTTCTTGCGCTTGTCGCGGCGCAACTCGGCCAGATAATCCTCGAAGCTGGCGTAGCCCGGGTTGCGCCAGTGCAGCTGCACGCCCTGGCGCAGCATCATGCCGCGGCTCTCCATCTCGCGGGCTTCGGGCTCGTCCGGGAACAGGCAATGCAACGATGACGCGCCCGACTCGCGGGCCAGTTCCAGCGCAGCATCCAGCAATGCTGCGCGTATTTCGGCCGACCCGGCCAGCAGGCGCGGCCCGGCCACTGGCGTGAACGGCACGCTGCTGACCAGCTTCGGGTAATAGCGCAGGCCACTGCGCTGATAGGCCTCGGCCCAGGCCCAGTCGAACACGAACTCGCCCCAGGAGTGGCTCTTGAAATAGAGCGGCATGGCGCCGACCAGCCGGTCCGCCTCCCAGGCCGTTACGAAGCGCGCGTCCCAGCCGGTAGCGGGGCTGGCACAGCCGCTTTGCTGCAGGGCGTTCAGGAAGGCGTGACTCAGCAAGGGGTTGTCGCCGGCCAGCGCGTCCCACTGTTCCGGCGGCAGGTCGGCCAGGGTTTCGATCAGGTGGAGGTTCAAATGTCGCGCCGCCAGATCAGGGTACGGTTGTTGACCGGCATCTCGACATCGTCGATCAGACGCAGGCCCTGCGCTTCGGCCAGCGCATTGACTGCCTCGAAGTCACGTACGCCGCTGGCCGGGTCGCGGTTCTTCAGCCAGACATCGAAACGGGCGTTGCTGTCCGAGGTGAACCGGCCGTTGTAATTGAATGGGCCATAGATGCAGACGATGCCGCCCGGCGCCAGCACCCGGCCGATGCCCGCGAACATCCGCTGCACCGACGGCCAGCCGACGATGTGCACGGTGTTGGCGTTGAAGATGGCATCGACCATACCGACCGGCCAATGCTCATCGTTCAGGTCGATCACGACCGGCGGCAGCACGTTGGACAGCGCGGCCTCGTCCAGCCAGGCCTGGATGCCTTCGTGATTGTCCGGCAACTCGCTGGTCTGCCAGGTCAGGTGCGGCAACGCAGCACCGAAATAGACCGCGTGCTGGCCGGTGCCGCTGGCGATTTCGAGCACCTGTTTACGGTCGGCAAAGGTCTCGCGCAGCACGGCCAGGATGGGATCGCAGTTCTGTGCGCAGGATTCGGAAAAAGGTTTCATATGGCAGTTCTCATTTGTGGTCAGCCCTTGAAGGCCTGAGGCGAGGCAAGATAATCCAGTTCATCCGCTGTGCTTTGCCGGCCAAGGATGGCATTGCGATGCGGAAAGCGGCCGAAGCGGCGGACGATGCCGCGATGGTGCTCGGCGAAGCGCAGGTTGTCGGCCAGCCCGGCCGCAGCGAACAACTGCACGGACAGGTCCTGGTCGGCCAGGTGTTCGCTGTGCATCAGCGGCATGTACAGGAACATCAACCGCTCCTTCGGGATCAACGTGTCGAAACCCTGCGCGACGGCCCGTTTGGTCACGGCCACGGCCCGCTGCTCGGTGGCGAATGCTTCCGGCCGGCCCCGATACATGTTGAGCGGCAACTGGTCGAGCACGATGACCAGCGCCAGCGCCCCTTCCGGAGTGTCCTGCCAGTGGTCGAGTTCACCCGCTGCCGCCAGTCGCCAGAGCGGCTCGAATCGGGTCCGGATGCGTTCATCCAGTTCCGGCGTCGAGTCGAACCAGCGCGGGTGCATCTCGGCCGAATACCAGAAATCCAGCAGGGCCAAGGAGTCCGGGTCAGTGCCCATGTCAACCCCCTTCACGGATATGCAGCAGTTTCAGGAACAGCACCACCGAGGCCAAGGCCAGGGTGATGCCATTGCCGATGATGATCGGCATGCTGCCCAACAATATCCCGTAGGCCAGCCAGAAGGCGACGCCTAGCGTGAACAGGGCATACATCGGCAGCGAGATGCCCGACAGGTCGCGCGTCCGCCAGGAATGCAGGGCCTGGGGCAAAAAGGCGATGGTGGTCAGCGCAGCGGCCGGATAGCCGACCAGATCAAGAAGTGCGGCGGACATGATTGGGTTTCAGGAAATCGATGCCACCATTTTAGAACCGATCTCGGCCGCGGACTGATTCAAAGTTGAGAGCCGGATTGCATTGGCCTTGGCCTCGCATTCCCATCCCCGTTGCCCGGAAACGATTTTCATAGCGGACTATGGCCTGGCAATTATGGAGGACTGCTTGTCGGCCGAAGCCATGTGTGGAGATGATCGGCCAATGGCTGCTTCGCTCTGGAACTTGCCACAGAGGCTATCAGGCTATTGATCAATCGAGTCAACTGCTATCGAGTTGATCGCCATAACCGCATATATCCAAAGAAATACAGTTCAGGCAATATACAATTTTGCAAAGTAGCCTAAAACTCTAGCCTCAGCTGATAAGGATAGCTTTTTGCCAATTCTTCTTGCCGGCGATAGCAAGGACATTGCACTGCCTGTTCAGGAGTTTCTTCGACAGCAAGGGCATCTTGTTACCTACACTCAGGAAGGATCTGCCGCTGTGGAGGCATTTAGGGCCGAGAGGCCCGACATCGTTTTGATGGATGTGGTGATGCCACTCAAGGGTGACAAATGAGCTTGGAGAAAATGCACAGCTCAGATAAGCGGTGCCGTCTATGGACGGTAACAACAAAACGCAATCCACGCGAACAGCAGAGCGATAAAAAAGAAAGGAAATGGCCTATACCCTGGGAATCCGGGTATCGCTGGATAAGTCTGCTGTGTTCGCTAGCTTTCATTTGGCTTAACTGCGTCAACTTGTCCTTGGCTGGGGACAAACCATTCTTAACACCCTCGACTCCTGAGACCCTGCACTTCGCCGTCCTTGCTTTTCGGCCGAAGGCCGAGACCCTGACCCAGTGGCAGCCAATTGTGGACTATCTCAACCACGCTGGATTCAGGCAGCACTTTGTACTAGACGCGGTGAATTATCCCGAGATGGAGCGGGCAATCAAAAATAGGCAGGCCGATATCGTCCTTACACAGCCAGCCGATTACGTGCATTTGGCGTATGTGGTTGGCCTCTACTCACCTCTGGCTACGCTGGTGGAACAAGACGGGAAAAACAGCTTCTCAGAATTCGGCGGTGTTATCGTTACGCTGGCGAACCGAACTGACATTAAAACTCTCGCGGATTTAAAGGGAAAGCGGATCGCAGTCAGTCAGAAGGAATCCTTGGGCGGCTACCTGATGCAAGCATATGAACTGCTCAAATCAGGCCTCGATCCCGACAAGGACATCACCGTTACAGAATTGGGAATGCCCCATGACAATGCCGTCGAAGCGGTGCTGGCCGGCAAGGCTGATGCCGCATTCGTACGCACGGGCGTGCTGGAAGGCATGGTCCGCGACGGTAATGTTGACCTTGGGCAATTGTCAGTCATTAAAGCTCCTGACGTACCCCGCTATCCCCTCATGCTTTCCACCCGCCTGTATCCGGAATGGGCTTTGGCGACCATGCCTTGGATCAACCCTGAGTTGGCAAAAGAAATCTGCGTAGCCTTGTTATCTCTTAAATCCAACGCCCCTGAGGCACATGCCGCCCACATCCATGGTTTTACCATCCCGGGCGATTACCATATGGTCGAAAAAATGATGCGCGCGCTATACGCGCCCCCCTTTAACAAGCGGCCTCAGGTGACGTGGAAAGAAACTTGGTTGCGTTACTCCTGGGAGATATCCATTGGCCTTCTGCTCATCAGCACTGTCCTGCTTTTCCTTTTTTTTGCGCTACGTCATACCCATAAAAGGCTCCGGAACGACATCATCCAACGCATGCGCGCCGAAGAGCAGATTGCGCATCTTGCATACCATGATCAACTTACCGGTCTACCCAATCGAGCACTCCTCCTTGACCGCTTGCAGAAGGCACTCGCTTTAGCACGCCGCTCCAAGCGCTTTGGTGCAGTGGTGTTTGTTGACCTAGACCAGTTCAAGCACATCAATGACGTCCATGGGCATAGTGTCGGTGATAACGTCCTGCACAGCGTGGGCCAAGCGATTTCCTCTGTTCTTCGCCAGACTGATACCGTTGCCCGCTTCGGCGGCGACGAATTCGTTATCCTCCTACCCGATCTTTCCGCCGAACGGGAGGCGGCTGCTACGCTAGCGCTGGCCGTAGTCGAGAAGCTTCGTGCCGCTCTGAAAAGCCCTCTCAGCATCAATGACTACAATTTCGTCGTTACAGCCAGTATTGGTGTTTCCCTTTTCCCGAAACAGAGCGAGGACGTTGACGATTTAATCAGGGAAGCCGACATCGCCATGTATCGCGCCAAAGAAAGCGGACGCAATGCGCTCATCTTCTTTGAGCAGGACATGCAGGAAGGCATTGAGGCGCGTTATGCGTTGGAACAGGATTTGAAGGACGCCATCCAAAAGGATCAGCTTGTGCTGTACATTCAGTCCCAAGTGAATGAGAAGGGACGGGTGGTCGGCGGTGAGTCACTCCTGCGCTGGAACCATCCTGAACGGGGTCTGGTACCGCCAGAAGTATTTATCCAGTTGGCAGAAGACACCGGACAAATTGTCATCATTGGCGAATGGGTGCTACGGGAGACCTGCCGTCTGATTGGCCGGTTGAGTGCGGCAGGCCACAGCCTGCGCATCGCGGTCAACGTCAGCCCGCGCCAGTTTCACCAAACCAACTTCGTCGCCCAAGTAAAGAACATCCTCGCCGAAACCGGCGCGGACCCTGTCTATCTGACCCTGGAAATCACAGAGAATCTACTTTTGGCACTAACCTCAGAGGTCGTCGCTCGCATGTTGGAACTGTCCGAACTTGGTTTACGGTTTTCCATCGACGATTTTGGCACGGGCTACTCTTCGTTGGCCTATCTTAAAAGCCTACCGCTCAGTGAGTTGAAGATCGACAAAAGTTTCGTTCAGGATATTCCACACGACATCAACGATGTCGCCCTCGTGGAAACCATCCTATCAATGGCGCACAACCTGGGCTTTGAAGTGGTTGCAGAAGGCGTCGAAATGAATGAGCAGTTCGCGTTTTTGGCCGCAAGGCAATGTGAGATTTTTCAGGGATATCTCTTTCATCGCCCACAACCCTTACAAGAGTGGCTCTCCATTATTGGAGAGGTCACCGCACACTAAACGTCTGCTCTACTTGTTACCTGCCGTTGAACCATCGAGAGGACGAATGACGGCTAGGAGGCGAAAGGGTGAATTCGTCGCAGAGGGAAGCTGCCACTCGCCACCAAAGTCTTCACAGTCGGCAACCTGTTTTTCAATGGCCATTCACCCTCGCCACCCCCAATGGTCGGAATGACCTTAAGCAGATGGTCAATTATTCCGAAAGCCGCCTTCGCCAATCAACGGTTCTTAACTTGACCGCTTAGGGACCGAGCGTTTACCGGTTTCCATGACAGTGCGTGTTTATTTGCGGTCCTTGGTCAGCATGATGTTCCGGACCAGCGCAATCAGTTCCGGTACATCGAATGGCTTGGTGAGATAGGCCATGAAGCCGCCTTCCAGGCCTGTCTGGATGTCGTGCGGCATGGCCGAGGCGGTTACCGCCACGATCGGAATGGCACAGGTCTGCGGATCGGCCTTGAGCACTTTCATGGCCTCCAGGCCGCTCATGCCGGGCAGGTTGTTGTCCATCAGCACCAGATCGGGCGGATTGCTGCGCACCAGTTCCAGTCCGGCCTCGGCGCTCTCGGCGGTCTGCAGCTCGACGCCGGGCAACTGGCGAAACACCATGCGCATGACCGAGGTGTTGAACAGGTTGTCCTCGACGTAGAGCACCCGGCCGTGGAGGTCGGCCATCGCACTGTCCGGCACACCGACAGCCGTCGGGGCCGGGGTTTGTACCGTGTTCGCGGGCGCCGTGGGCACGTCCAGCCAGAACCGGCTACCGATGCCCACCGTGCTTTCGAAGCCGATGCTGCCGCCCATGAGCTCGGCCAGCTTCTTGCAGATGACCAGGCCGATGCCGGTGCCCTCGGTCGTCGTGCGTTCGGCTCCGAGTCGCTGGAACGATTCGAACAGCTTGGATTGCTGATCGGCGGGAATGCCGGGCCCGTTATCAATGACCATGATGCGGCAATACGCACCCTGCGTTTCATGTGTCACCGTAACCTGGCCGCGCTCGTGGTTGTATTTCACGGCATTGGACAGCAGGTTCAGGAGAATCTGCCGCACCCGCGCCTCGTCCGCGCGGATGTACAGGCCCGCCGTGCTGTCCGGGCGAATGTCGATCCGGCGGAGACGGGCGGCGGGCGCGGTCAGGGTAATCGCCTGCTCGATCACGCTGGTCAGGGCGATGGTCTCGATCGAGACCTCCAGCCGGTCGGATTCGATGCGGGCCAGATCGAGCAGGTCGTTGATCAGGCCGAGCAGATGCTGGCCGCCATTCAGGATGTGGCCGACCGATTCCTTCTGTTCGGGCAGGAGCGGGGCCGGCACGCCCATGTCGAGCAACTGCGCAAAACCGATGATGGCGTTGAGCGGCGTGCGCAACTCGTGGCTCATGCTGGCCAGGAAGGCAGACTTGGCGCGGCTGGCTTCTTCAGCCGTGTCGCGCTGAATCCGGCTGCGCAGGGATTGCAGACCCAAAGAGAGATTGCTGGCCAGCTCTTCCAGCAATTGCACCTCTTCCCTGCCGAAGGCGCCGGGGTCGGCCGCGTAGATGACCAAGGCGCCCAGTGTCTGCTTCTGGTCATTCAGGGGCAGCGCAACGCAGGCCTGGTAGCCGAGCTTCCGGGCCGCCTCGTGCCACGGAACCTGGCTGGCACGGCTGATGAAATCCCGGTCGATCTGCGTCGACCTGGTGCGGATGGCCAGGCCGATATTGTCCTGGCCGATGTCCTGCGCGTCCTCCCAGGAAATCCGGAGGCGGTCCAGCAGTTCATCCGATGCGCCGAGCTGGGCGACGGGTCGTACCGGTTTTCCGGCGTCCTGCTCGACGAAGCCGATCCAGCCCATCTGGTAGCCGCCGGTTTCAACCACCAGCCGGCAGATGTTCGATAACAGCGCCTTTTCATCTTCGCTCTGGGCCAGGCTGATGTTGCAGTCGCTGAGTAGTCTCAGGGCCCGTTGCAGGCGCTTTTGCTCGTCCTCCGCCCGTTTGCGGTCGGTGATATCGCGAACCACCGCCTGCAGCAAAGGTCGGCCATCGAGCTCCATCGTGCTGAGGAGGATTTCGGCCGGGAAGACTGCACCGGTATCGGCTCGCTTGTGCAGCCATTCGAAGCGCGCGCTGCCGGTGCGCAGTGCCGTCTCGATCCGCTGATCGGCAAGCGCTCTGGAATCGGTCCCGCAGGGCTGCCTGGGCGGTGACAGATCGGCGGGGTGCAGTTTGCAGAAGGCGTCCTTGCTCGCGCAGCCGAAGACATCGAGCGTCGCCTGATTGCAATCGAGGAAACTGCTCGTATCCAGCACCAGCACCGCGTCGCGGGTCGAGTCGTAGAGGGTGCGGAATTTCGTTTCCGAGCGCTGCAATTCGAGGGCGGCGGCCTTTTGTGCGGTGATGTCCTTGCCGAATACAGAGATGCCGACAATGACGTCGTCCCGCCGCAGCGGATTGAAGTTCAATATGAGCGTGCGGGTGCGGGTATACACCAGATACTCGACGGCATACGCACCCTCGCGCATCGCCCGTCGATAGAAATCACACCAGAGCTCAACATATTCGCCCGGCGGGAACAGATCGGCCGGCCTCATGCCAACAGCCAGGCGAATGCCGATCTGCTGGAAGAAATAATCGCTGAGGGCGCAATTGAACATCTGCAAGCCGAACTGCTCGGAATCAACCGACCAGATCAGGTCTGACGTGCTGTTGATGACCGATGCAAGCTGGGCCTGTATATCGATCAGAGCGTCGACCGACCGCTGGTGCTCTGTGATATCTGTTTGCGAGGCCATGAAGTGAAATGCGCTATCGAAATCCGTTCGAGTCCCGATTGTGTCCAACTGGATTCAAGTATTCAACCTGGAGGGCCCATCAGGCGAGGCTTATTGGCTGCTTGGCATTCCGACTTGGGTCAGCGTAGTTGCGAATGACGCCCGGCCAACACTGATCCAAACGGGGGGACCGAATCCGCCCCCCGTTGCATCAGGCCAGCGTGGCCGGCAGTTGTTGCGCGAACTGCATCCGCTGCCCGGTTTCGCCGCCACCCAGGGCAAAACCGAGCAGGCTGTCCGGACCATCCACAAAACGCGCAATCAGGCCCCTCTCGGTCCGTTCGACCTGCCATTCGCCATCAACGCCCATCGGGGGCGGTGCGACGACCAGCGGGCTGGCCGGCGTCTTTACCACGACCGGCATGGCCGGGTAGGCAATGCTCGGCTGCTCGCCGGCCAGCACCGCCGCCAGCGTTCTGGCCTGGGCCAGCAGCGGCTGCACAAAGGGCAGGACCAGTCCCTCGACTTCGGCGCAATCGCCCATGGCGAAGATATCCGGGTCGGAGGTGCGCAGTTGCCGGTCGACCACGATGCCGCGATTGACTGCCAATCCAGCCGCCTTGGCCAGCCCGGTACGGGAACGCAGGCCGATTGCGGAGAGCACCAGATCGGCTTCGATCCGGCTGCCGTCGTCCAGGATCAGGGCAACCCCCTCGCCCGCCGTTTCGACCGATTGTGCGCTGTGCCCGAAATGCCAGGTCACGCCCTGTTCCGCAAGCCCCGAGGCCAGATTCCGGCCGACCGGCTCGGGCACCAGCCGCTCCAGCGGCCATGCGCCGAGATGAACGACTTCGACCTGGTGTCCGCTCGCCGCAAGGTCATTGGCGAACTCGCAGCCGATCAGGCCGCCGCCCAGGATGGCGACGCGCTTCTTGCCTTCCAGGGCTGAACGAAAACGGCTGTAATCGTCCAGGTCGTTGACGGCAAAAATCTTGTCCACCGCGTCGCCGGACAGGCCATGGGGTATGGGGTCGGCACCCAGCGCCAGGACCAGGCGACCATAGGCCACTTCACCGTGGTCGGTGACCAGCCGCTTGCCCGCCGGGTCGATGGCGGTGACCCGGGTCTGGGTCAGGATCGTCGCCTTCAGCCGGCTGGCCGCCTGCCCGGCCGATTCCGCCGCCAGTTGTTCAGGCATGCGGCCCTGGGACAAGGCATTGGACAGGTTCGGCTTGGCGTAGACCTGGCCGCCGTCGGCGGTGATCAGCGTGATCGGCGTGTCGCCGTCGCGCTTGCGGAATTCGCGTGCCAGACCGTAGCCGGCGAGGCCGCTGCCGATGATGACGATGGGGTTCATGCTGTTCTCCTGTTGTTCCTCCCCCGCGATCAGGGGAGGAACCTTGATCAGACCTCGATCATCTCGAAATCGGCCTTGGCCACGCCGCACTCGGGACATTCCCAGCTTTCCGGCACATCGGCCCAGACGGTTCCCGGTGCGATTCCGTGTTCGGGATCACCCTTGGTTTCGTCATAGATGTAGCCGCAAACGATGCATTGATAGACTTTCATTTGAATCTCCTTTTCTCTCGATTGGTGACTTAAACCGTGATGCTGTTCAATTGCGCCTGGTAATGATTGGCGTGCTTTTCTTCCACCCTGGCCAGCGCGGCGAAACGCTTGGCGGCCTTGTCGAGCACGGCCTTGAACAACTCGGCGTGCACCTTCGATTCGGCGATCTGTTCGTCGATCTCGGCCACGGCGGCGTCATGACCTTCCTGGACCGCTTCGTGACGGAATTTCGGGTACATCTCGGTGTACTCGTAGGTCTCGCCTTCGATGGCGTACTGGAGGCACTTGGCCGGGGTCATGCGCTCGCTGGCGAAGAGCAGTTCGGCGTGGCCGAAGGCGTGTTGCACTTCCTGGGCGGCGGTGTCCTCGAACACCTTGGCGGTGGCCTCATCGCCGGCGGCGCGACACTGCTTGGCGAACCACATGTACTTGATGTGGGCCATGGACTCGCCTGCGAAAGCGGCTTCGATGTTCTTGATGGTGACGGACTTGCTGGCTTGCATTTCGATCTCCTTGTTGTGGGTTCCGTGCATTCACGGCATGGAACGCATCTTACGGAACAGGGATCGATAGCTCTAATTGATTGTTACTAATTAACCGATAGCAATAGACAATAATTATCGCTGGCCGGGCGTTACCTTGGCGACACAACCGAGATCGGTCGCCAGCACGGCCTGGCGCAACGTCTCGATCGCCTTGGGCCGGGGAAAGCTCTTGCGCCAGGCAATTGAAACCAGGCGCGAAGGGGGCGCGTCCTTGAACGGCCGCAAGGTGAGCAGATCGTCGTCGACGTAGTGCATCCGGGTCGCGGTGCAGGGCAGCACGGTAACCCCGACACCGCTCGCGACCATGTGCCGGATCGTTTCAAGCGACGAGCTTTCCAGCGTTTTGGCCAAACCGCCGCTGGCCGCCCGGTTGAGGCACGGACAGGCCTGCAGCACCTGATCGCGGAAGCAGTGGCCGGTACCCAGCAACAGGATGTTCTCGGCCTCCAGGTCGGCACTGGTAACGGCCTTCTTCTTGCGCAACGGGTGCGCCGCCGGCAGGGCAACCTGGAACGGTTCGTCGTACAGCGGCAGCGATAACAGGCCGGGTTCCTCGACCGGGGTGGCGATCAGCATGGCGTCGATCTCGCCCTTCTTCAGCTTTTCGGTCAGGACCTTGGTGTAGTTCTCTTCCAGCATCAGCGGCATGTGCGGCGCGAGCTTGTTCATTTCCGGGATGAGCCAGGGCAACAGATAGGGCGCGATGGTATAGATGACACCCAGCCTGAGCGGCCCGGATAGATCGTCCTTGGCCACCGCCGCAGAGTCCTTGATGCCATCGACCAGCTCGAAGATGCGCGAGGCCTGCTCGGCCACCCGTTCTCCGGCCGGCGTGACGCTGATCTCGCCGCCACCACCCCGCTCGAACAGCATCACGCCCAGTTCGTCCTCCAGCTTCTTGATGGCAACCGACAGCGTCGGCTGGGCAACATAGCAGGCCTCGGCTGCACGGCCGAAATGGCGCTCGCGGGCAACGGCAAGGACGTACTTGAGTTCGGTCAGGGTCATGGCGTCAGGCTATCGATAGCATTAACCAATCAATCTTCCAACGGCACACGGATTCTGTCTATCGGCAATTCACGCAGACACACCAATCCTCGCCGCTGAACTCACATCAGTTCGCGCAGATAGTCGACATCCCCGTCGCGCAGGTCCAGTTCACGCGTCTCGACTCCGACCTCGGTGCCTTGCAGGGGCGAACCTTCCTTGAGTCCGGCCAGATCCAGCGGCTTGGTTGAAAGCAGGACGAAATCATCGCCCATGACGCGGAACAGCACGGCATCGGGGAAGCGGGTCATGAGAAATGCCGCGAAGCCAGCCAGGGCAACGTTGCCGGCCGCCCAGCCGCTGGCGCTGTTGAGCCCTGAAAAGTGATGCAGCAGGACCACGTAGGCGTGACTGTAGCGGGCCGGTGGCCCATTGCTCAGCATGAGCTGGAGATAGCTGGCGTTGTGCGCGCCAGTCAGCTGGTCGTCGAAGAAATAGGCGAAGCGCTGACGTTCCAGCGCCGTCTTCGGCAACTGGTCGGAGATGGGCGGCGGCTTCACGTCGCGCAACGCCTCGCAGGCCGCTTCGACCACGTCCGGCGCGTAATGCGTACCGGCCAGCTGGCGCAACTCCTCCAGCGCCACGGACACTTCCTTGCGCGGCTTGTAGATGCGGTTGGTGGTCATGGCGTCGAAGGCGTCGGCGACCGCCATGATCTGCGACAGCCTGGGGATCTGTCCGTCTTCCAGACCATGCGGATACCCGCTGCCGTCCTCGCGTTCGTGGTGGAAACGCATGATCTCGGCCAGTTCCTTGTACATGTCGATGCTGACCAGGGTGCGATAGCCCTCGTCGGCATGCTGCTTGATGAGGTCGTATTCCAGCGGCGTCAGCTTGCCCGGTTTGAGCAGCACGGCGTCCGGGATGGCGATCTTGCCGATGTCGTGCAGAATCGCCGCCCGCTTGAGTTTTTCGACCTCCTCCGGGCTCAGCCCTATGCAGGTAGCAATCAATTCGCAGTATTGCGCCACCCGGCGGGTATGACCGGCGGTGTAGGTATCCCGTTTCTCTATCATGTCGACAAGGGACAGGATGGTCTCCTCGTAATTCCGGATCCGTTCCTGCTGCAGCCTGCGTGTCTCCTTGCGCTGCTCGAAGGCGTAGACGGCGAAGCCGATGTCGCCGGCCAGCTGTTCCAGCATTGAAACTTCTTCCCGATCGAAGCCCTCGGCCCGGCCGGTCAAGACGCAAATCACGCCGAGCGGTTCGGAATAGGCGTCCTGGCGCAGCGGCATGGCGATCATCGCCCGCACCCCGTTCCGGGCCAGCTCGGCAACGATGTGATCGGGGTCGCTTTCGATCACGGTCCTGTTACCGGCAAAGGCATCACGGGATGGCCCCTTGTCCAGACAGGTGGCGATATTGCGCATGAACTCGGCCGAACCATAGGACTTCGCCGCGACTTCGATCTTGCCGTCCTGCAACAGTCCGACCCAGGCAAAGCGGTACTCGGAATTCGCGATGAGGCGGTCGCAGCAGGCCTTGAGCATTTCCTCCATGGAGTTCGAGGTGATCAGTATCTGGTTCACATCCGCCACCATCTCGACCACCCCGCGCAGGAAATGCTCGCGCACGAGCAGGCTGCCCACCTCGCCCGTGCGTTCCTGCACCCGGGCCTCCAGGGTCGAGTTGAGGTTTTCGAGCTGCAGCTGGTTCTGGCGCAAACGCCGGTTGATCCGGCCGACATAGACCATGATCACCAGGATCGTCAGGACGAAGGCCAGCACCAGGACCAGCCAGTAACCATACTGGGCCACGAGTTCGGCCATGGTCAGCCGATGCGTCCCGGAATACGGACCGATGTGTAGTTCCTTCAGGGCATCGTGCACCGGCTGATAATTCAGCGGCAGGGTCCAGCCGGTAATGTCGCCACGGTCGGCAGCAGGCACATCGGCTGGCATCTGCATCAGGGCGATCGCCACCTTCACCGCGAGATCGTCCGGCACCTGGCGCAGCTTGGCCATCGGCCACTCGGGATAAAGCATCGTGCTGAGCAGGAGCGGGAAGCCCTCGACATGCTGCTGGTTGAGCACGAAGAAATCCTCGAGACGGATCTTGCCCTCGGCGGCCATGCGCTCCAGCGTATCGGTACGTACCGTGCCGGCATCGGCCCGTCCGTCGCGCACGGCATAGACCACTGCATCATGGGTGTGTTCGAAGGTGAGCTTGCTGAAATCCCGCGCCGGGTCGAGGCCCTGGTGCTTCATCTCGCGCCAGCCCACCTGCCAGCCGCCCAGGGAACTCGGGTCTGCAGCAGCGAAGGTCTTTCTGCGGAGGTCGGACAGCTCACGGATGTCGGACCGATCTGCGCGGGTAAAGATGACCCCTCCGAAGGTGCTGAAGCCGGGGCCGCCATCGAAGCGGTTTTTCAGCGTGGCGATGGCGCTGACGCCGTAGAGCGACTCCAGTTCGACGTAATAGGACGAGTTGACCAGCACGAAGTCGACCCGCCCCTGGCGCACCGCCAGACGGACATCGTCGAAGCCGAGCGGCACGATGTGAAAGGTATCGCCGGGCAGTGCGTGATCCAGGTAGTCAGCGGTCGCCGACCACATCTCGGCCACCTTTTCCGGCCCGCGCAGGGCCAGCACGCCGATCTTCACATCGGCTGCCCGGGCCGGCACCGAAAACAGGGCTACCAGACCGACCAGGAACCAGACCCGACTACGGCTGGCGGAGAAAAGTAGGCGAAGGACGATAGGCACGTGCGACTCTCATGGGGACTACCCCAAGGATAGCCCAAACCGGCCCACTATCCGTAGGCCGATTCCGTTCCAGGAGCATGGGCTATCGTCGCGTCCGCACGGCCGACCACAGGATCAGTGGAGATCGTTGGCCAATGAATCCCGCACCGATGCCGGCACCACCAGTTCGAGCCGGCAGGCAGGATGATCGATACCCGCCTCGATCAATGCGCCCTCCTTCACTGCAGCACACATCTCCGGCGTGAGTTCGAAGCGCATGAAGTGGACCGAGGCGGTCTTGTCCCGCGAGGAACGATCGAGGTCTTCATTCGAGATCGGGAACACCTTGTCATAGCCCTGCACCCGCAGCCAGACCGTGTCCTCGATGCCGACCAGCCTGGCCAGCATGGCCTTGCGTTCCTCGGCGTCGGAATATTCCACCATGAAGGTGGCCTTCCAGTTCTGGCCGTCGGGAATCAGCGGGTTGTAGACGTCCAGTTCTTCCTGGATGGCCTCCGGCTCGAACATCCGTTCCAGGCGTAGCATTTCCTGGACCTGATACTGCATGGTCAGGGCATCCTCGAAGTAGAGCGCGGCATGTTCGCCCAGGGCCAGGCGGCGATTCTTCTTGTGTTCGATGACCTTGGCGCGGAACTCGGGCCGCATGCGCGCGTACTGTTCGAGGCTGTACAGTTTTTCGTGGGTCAGATGGGTCATAGGGCGATGCCTCCTTGCTTACTCGTGGGCGATGACCTTGTCGGTGAACAGGTAATCGCGCAGTTCATGGTTGAAACGCGGGTCCTTGCGCCGTATCCACTCCATCACCATGGCCGCGTGCTCCTTCTCCTCATCCCGGTTGTGGGCCAGGATGGCTCTCAGTTCGGGATCGGTGCAGGCATCGACCCGCTGGTTGTACCAGTCCACCGCTTCCAGCTCCTCGATCAAGGAGGTGATGGCGCGGTGCATGTCGCGGGTTTCATCGCTCAGTTGTTCGGCGGGTTCGTGGTAGGTGGTCATGGTGTTCCCTTCAGGTTCGTTGAGTTACAGGCCGTATGCCTTCCGGACCAGGGTGATCGGGTGTTCCGGGGCAGTGCCGTCGGCGCGGGCATGGCCGATGTGATGGCCGGCCATGGCGCAGTCGCTGCCATAGTGATCGGGCTTGGCCTGATTGACCCGGGTCACCACCGGCTTGACGATCTTCATGGCGAATGCGTGGAATTCCTTCTTCACCGCATAGGTGCCGTCATGGCCGGAGCAGCGTTCGATTATATCGACCTCGGTACCCGGAATCAGCGCCAGCATTTCCTTGGTCTTGGGCCCGATATTCTGCACACGCTGATGACAGGCAGCATGGTAGGCCACCTTGCCCAGGGCGTGCTTGAAGTCGGTCTTCAGCTTGCCTTCCTTCTGGCGCAGCATCAGATATTCGAACGGATCGTAGAAGGCGTTCTTGACCTTGATCACGTCAGGATCGTTCGGGAACATCAGCGGCAGTTCCTGCTTGAACATCAGCACGCAGGACGGGATCAGCGCGGTCAGGTCCCAGCCCTCATCGACCATCTTCGCCAGAACCGGGATGTTGACCTCCTTGGCCTCGCGCACCGCCTCCAGGTCGCCCAGTTCCAGCTTGGGCATGCCGCAGCATCGTTCCTTCTCGGCCAGGGTGACCGGAATGCCGTTGTGCTCGAACACGACGACCATATCCTCGCCCGGGCCGGGTTCGTTGCGGTTCATGTAGCAGGTGGCGAACAGGGCGACCTTGCCGGTGGTCCTGCCGGCCGGTTCGCCGACCGTGTTCGACGACAGCTTATTCAGGCGGCTGCGTAGCGGGCGACTGTCGAACTCGGGCAGCCAGGCATCGTGGTGAATGCCGGCCACGGCTTCAAGCGCCTTGCGCGCAGGGCCGACCTTGTTGACCGCATTGACCACCTGGGCCACCACCGGAATGCCGGCAAAGGAGCCGACCGCATCGGTGCTGGTCAGAACCTTGTCGCGCAGTTTGGCGCCATGGTTCCTGTAGTGGACGGACTTGGCGCGCAGCATCAGGTGCGGGAAGTCCAGATTCCATTCATGCGGCGGGGTGTAGGGACACTTGGTCATGTAACACAGGTCGCACAGATAGCAGTGATCGACGACCTGCCAGTAAGCGGTCTTGGCGACGCCGTCCACTTCCATGGATTCGGACTCGTCGACCAGATCGAACAGGGTCGGGAACGACTGGCACAGGCTGACGCAGCGGCGGCAGCCATGGCAGATATCGAATACCCGTTCCATTTCCTTGAACAGGGATTCTTCGTTGTAGAAATCGGGATTTTGCCAGTCCAGCGGGTGGCGGGTGGGCGCCTCCAGATTGCCTTCTTTTACGGGCGTGGCCATCGTGTCTTCATCTCTCTAACAAACACCGGGCAGGAACGGACTCCCGCTCGCGATCAAGCTGCATTCGCAAACTGGAACCCGCGCCTACATTCCAGCTGAAATCAGGCGTTCAGTTCGTTCAACGCCTTCTGATACCGATTGGCGTGCGAGCGCTCGGCCTTGGCCAGGGTCTCGAACCAGTCGGCAATCTCGTCGAAGCCTTCGCTGCGTGCATCCTTGGCCATGCCCGGATACATGTCGGTGTACTCGTGAGTCTCGCCGGCAACGGCAGCCTTCAGGTTGTCGCCGGTCGGGCCGAAGGGCAGACCGGTGGCGGGGTCGCCACACTGCTCCAGGTATTCCAGATGGCCATGGGCGTGGCCGGTTTCACCTTCGGCAGTGGAGCGGAACAGGGCCGCCACATCGTTGTAACCTTCAACGTCGGCCTTTGCTGCGAAATACAGATAACGACGATTGGCCTGGGATTCGCCGGCAAAGGCGTCCTTCAGATGCTGCTCGGTCTTGGAACCTTTCAATTGCATGGTTGCCTCCTTGAATGGATGAACGGAAATTCCGCCACAGGCGGACATGACCGCATGGGTCACCCGATAAATTTAGTCCACTCATGTGACGGAACCCAGTTGATTGTCTCAATGACAGCGATAGACGAAGCCTATGGCCGAGAGCATTCGTCCTGAAACAGGCTCTGAGGGAGACCTTTTCATTTCATAGCCATTCGCTATGAACGCATTAACCACAATCAATTAGAGACCTGATCGGCATTAGGCTTCAATGAAATCGTCCCCTCCCACCCGGGGTCCAGACAACAAAGGAGCACAATCATGACACTGAGCCTTTACAGCACCTGCAAGGCCCTGCAACGCGACTCGGAGCAGGAAAGGAAAGCCGCATCACACCCGGTCAAGCCAGTCCGGAGCCTGGTCTATCAGGCGCTGGCCATGTTCGGCATTGGCATGGAAGGTCTGAGCTGCGGCGGCGATGACGCGTCACGCGACGCGCGCTGACCGCTCAGGTTAAAAACCAGACCTGCGCAATGGATTAAAACGATCGAAGGAGAGAACACATGACAACCGAAACGAAGTGCCCATTCATTCATCCCGCTGGCGCCGGCCCGTCGAACCACGACTGGTGGCCGAACCAGCTGCCTCTCGAAATCCTGCACCAGCACACCCCCGAGTCCAGCCCGATGGGGGAAGACTTCAACTACGCCGAGGAATTCAAGAGCCTCGACCTCGCGGCCGTGAAAAATGACCTCACTGCCCTGATGACCGACTCGCAGGACTGGTGGCCGGCGGACTACGGCCACTACGGGCCTTTCTTCATCCGCATGGCCTGGCATAGCGCGGGCACCTATCGCACCGGCGATGGCCGTGGCGGCGCGGGGCACGGCAATCAGCGTTTCGCCCCCCTCAACAGCTGGCCCGATAACGTCAACCTCGACAAGGCGCGCAGGCTACTGTGGCCGATCAAGCAGAAGTACGGCCGGAAAATCTCCTGGGCCGATCTACTCATCCTCACGGGCAACGTCGCCATGGAATCGATGGGCTTCAAGACCTTTGGTTTCGCCGGCGGACGCGAGGATATCTGGGCGCCGGAGATCGACGTCTATTGGGGCAATGAACAAAAGTGGCTGGACGACAAGGCGCGCTTTGCTGACGGAAGCGACCTGGAAAACCCGCTCGCCGCCGTGCAGATGGGCCTGATTTACGTCAACCCGGAAGGCCCCGGCGGCCAACCCGATACGCTCGAATCCGGCCGCCTGGTGCGCGAGACCTTCGCGCGCATGGCAATGAACGATGAAGAAACGGTGGCGCTGACCTGCGGCGGCCACACCTTCGGCAAATGCCACGGCGCCGGTTCAGCCACCCACGTGGGGCCGGAACCCGAAGCCGCGCCCATCGAGCAGATGGGCCTGGGCTGGAAGAGCAGTTTCAAAAGTGGCATGGGCGGCGACCAGATCGGCAGCGGTCTGGAAGGCTCGTGGACGCCGACACCGACCCAGTGGGACATGAGCTATCTGGATGTACTGTTCGGCAACGATTGGGTGAACTCCAAGAGCCCGGCTGGCGCCTGGCAGTGGACGCCGAAGCAGGCGACCGACGGCAACATGGCCCCGGCCGCGGACGATTCCTCGAAGCGCGTGCCGATCATCATGACCGATGCGGATATGGCGATGCGCATGGATCCGATTTACGAACCAATCGCACAGCGTTTCCACAAGAACCCGGAAGAATTCGCCGACGCCTTCGCCCGCGCCTGGTTCAAGCTCACCCATCGCGACATGGGTCCTAAGACGCGCTACCTCGGCAAGGAAGTGCCAAAAGAAGACCTGATCTGGCAAGACCCCATCCCGACCTGCAACCACCCGGTGGTTGACGACAAGGATGTCGCCGCGCTCAAGGCCAAGGTTATGGCCAGCGGCCTGTCCGTGTCCGAGCTGGTCTACACCGCCTGGTCATCCGCCTCCACCTTCCGCGGTTCCGACAAGCGTGGCGGCGCCAACGGCGCGCGCATCCGCCTCGCACCGATGAAGGACTGGGCCGTCAATCAGCCCGCGCAGTTGTCCAAAGTGCTGGCCAAGCTCGAAGGCATCCAGAGCGACTTCAATGGCTCCGCCACCGGCGGCAGGAAGGTCTCCATGGCCGACATGATCGTGCTGGCCGGCTGCGCCGGTGTCGAGAAAGCTGCAAAGGATGGCGGCGTGAATGTCACCGTTCCCTTCGTCCCGGGCCGCATGGATGCAAGCGCCGAACAGACCGACGCCGACTCCTTCGCCGTGCTTGAGCCGATCACAGACGGGTTCCGCAACTACGAAAAGGCCAAGTACACCGTGTCAGCCGAAGAACTGCTGCTCGACAAGGCACAATTGCTGACTCTGTCCGCACCAGAAATGACCGTGCTGGTGGGTGGCATGCGCGCGCTGAACGCGAATACCGGTCAGTCCAGGCACGGGGTCTTCACCCAGCGGCCGGGGGCGCTTACCAACGATTTCTTCGTCAACCTGCTCGACATGGGCACGACGTGGAAGCCGGTGTCGGACGACGAGAACAGGTTCGAAGGCCGCGACCGCAAAACGGGCGAGGTCAAATGGACCGGCACCCGCGTCGATTTGATCTTCGGTTCGAACTCTCAACTCCGGGCCATCGCGGAAGCCTACGCGTGCAGCGACTCACAACAAGCGTTCGTGCGAGACTTCGTCGCGGCCTGGCACAAGGTGATGAACCTCGACCGCT
Organism: Parasulfuritortus sp.; assembly: GCA_031291185.1. GTDB lineage: Bacteria > Pseudomonadota > Gammaproteobacteria > Burkholderiales > Thiobacillaceae > Parasulfuritortus. The sequence goes on from JARLJM010000123.1 coordinate 48,122, forward strand.
TCGACCTCGCGTAACCCCGGCGGATAAACCTGACGACGGGCGGAGCGCAAGCCTCCGCCCCGTCAGCGGACGATCGA
>JARLJM010000013.1 GCA_031291185.1 Parasulfuritortus sp.
AATAGGTTCGTTTCTGCCAGCCCCCAACTGCCACAAAGCTGCTGTTCACCGAAATTCTGGTTGGCTTTTAATGGTCGTCTCGACCGAAACCCATCATCCCTGAGCCGGCCCCGTTGCATTCATCAGCGTTTCCCTCAGCAGTCCGGCCGGCGCGTCGGCCGTGACATAGCATTCCCCGACTTTGCGAAACAGCACGAAGCGCATCTTGCCGGCTTCGACTTTCTTGTCCACGCCCATGTAGCTCAGGTAGGCGTCAGCGCCCAGACTGGGTGCGACGGTGGGCAGGTTGGCGCGTTTGAACAGGGCGTCGATCCGGTCGACGTCGGCTTGCGTGATGTTGCCCATCCGGCGCGACAGGTCGGCGGCCAGCATGGTGCCGGCCGAGACGCCTTCGCCGTGCAGCCAGTTGCCGTAGCCCATGCCGGTTTCGATGGCGTGGCCGAAGGTGTGACCCAGGTTGAGCAGGGCGCGCTGGCCGGATTCGCGTTCGTCGGCGGCGACCACTTCGGCCTTGTTCTCGCAGGAGCGGAGGATGGCGTAGGCCAGCGCACCGGCATCGCGGGCGACCAGCTTGTCCATGTTGGCTTCCAGCCAGTCCAGAAAGGGCAGGTCGCGGATCAGGCCATACTTGATGACCTCGGCCAGCCCGGCGGAGAGTTCGCGCTCGGGCAGGGTCTTCAGGGTATCGGTATCGGCCAGCACGACTTTCGGCTGGTAGAAGGCGCCGATCATGTTCTTGCCGAGCGGGTGGTTGATGCCGGTCTTGCCGCCGACCGAGGAATCGACCTGGGCGAGCAGAGTGGTGGGCACCTGGATGAACGGCACGCCGCGCTGGTAGCTGGCAGCCGCGTAGCCGGTGATGTCGCCGATGACTCCGCCGCCCAGGGCGATCAGCGTGGTCTTGCGTTCGGCGCGGCTGGTCAGCAGGGCGTCGAAGACGAGGTTGAGCGTTTCCCAGTTCTTGTAGACCTCGCCATCGGGCAGCACGATGGGCAGCACCTCGACGCCCGCGTTGCTCAGGGTCGCGGTCAGGCGGTCGAGATAGAGTGGTCCGACCGTCGTGTTGGTGACGATGGCAACCCGCTTCTGCGCCAGGTGGGGCAGGATCAGGTCGGCCCGATCGAGCAGGCCTGCGCCGATGTGGATGGGGTAGCTGCGGTCGCCGAGGTCGACGGAAAGAGTTTGCATGTCCGTATCAAAATCCAATGATGTCGCGTGATTATAAACGGCGCGGGTTCCCGCTCCCCAATAGGGGTCTTAAAAACAGGCGCGGCGTGAAATTCGAGGCATAATCGCGCACGGTGGAGACCTGTGGTTAAACAACAAAACAATCATGAGCATCAATAAGAAAGCTACCCTGTTTACGGTCGGGCTGGCCGCGACTCTGGTCGTGACGCTGGCCTTGATCAGCCTTTATTTTTTCCGGCAATACTCGATCACCTTTGCCACCGAGCAGGTTCGTACCTCGGCGGAGATCGTCCGTCTCAATCTCACCGAGTCGATGATCAACGGCACCATCGACAAACGGGACAGTTTTCTCCGTCGTCTGAATGACATCGCCGGTTTCCAGTCAGCGCACGTGGTGCCCAGCCCGGCCTTGGTCAAGCAGTTCGGCGAAGGCCCGGCCAAGGATCGCAGTACGCAGGCCGACGAGATCGAACGTCAGGTCATGGCGACCGCCAGACCGGTCTACACCCTGCTCGATAAAAATGGCGAGACCCTGTTCCGGGGCACCATTCCCTATATCGCCAGCGCGCGCGGTACGCCCAACTGCCTGCAATGCCACCAGGTCGCGGAAGGCACGGTGCTGGGCACCGTCAGCATCGTCCTGTCGATCGAGCAGTTGAAACGGCAGGCCTTGCTGACGGTGGGCATGGTCGTCCTGGTGGTCGTGTTCTTCTCGATCATCATGGTCATCACCACACGGCGTCTGATCGTCCCGATCTCGGCGACGGCGGGGGATGTGGAACGCGCCGTGCAACTGGCCCTCAACGGAAATTTCACCAGCCATGTGGAGAAGCGCACCAAGGATGAGATCGGTCAGATCGCCAGCGATCTGAACCGTCTCCTCGGCGTGCTAGGCGAAGGGCTGGGCCGCATTGCCGAAAGCGTTTCCAAGTTGATCAACCGCAAGCCCATCCCGGGCGAAAACCAGATCAACGCTACCATCGAGATGGTCGAGATCCTGACCCGCGCGGCCCATTTCAAGCAGGCCATCGAAGAGGACGAAACCCGGGACGAAATCCACAAGCGTCTGGCGCACGTGCTGGAGCACGAGTTTTTCATTTCGGAATATTCACTGTACGAAGTCATTCCGGCACGCAACCAGATGAACCCGGTCATCGTCGATGGAATAAGAGATGCCAGCTGCCGCTGGTGCAATCCGGAAATCCTGGTCCGCAGCGAAACCTGCCGCGCCCGGCGCACCGGCCATTTCGTCGATGGGGTCGGTTCGCCGGGCATTTGCTACGCTTTCCAGCCGCCACCGGATGCCCCGGGTCGTCAGCATATCTGCATCCCCATCATGCAGTCGGGTTCGGTCGGCAATGTGCTGCAGATTGTGACGGGAGAAACTTCGTCCGCCCTGCATGGGATGATGCTGCCGTTCATCAACGTCTATCTGCGCGAAGCCGCGCCGGTACTCGAATCCAAACGACTGATGGAAACCCTGCGCGAATCCAATCTGCGCGATCCCATGACCGGCCTGAACAACCGCCGCTTTGTCGAGGAATACGTCGATACCCTGCTCGCCAGCACGCAACGCCACAAGGCGCATCTGGCCATCCTGATGCTGGACCTGGACTACTTCAAGATGGTCAACGACAACTATGGCCACGATGCCGGCGATGCCGTGCTAAAGGCGCTGGCCAAGACCCTGCGCCTGGCGGTGCGCGCCTCCGACCTGGTGATACGCTACGGCGGCGAGGAATTCCTGATCATCCTGCCGGAGACGGATGCCGAGGTCGGGGCGCAGGTCGCCGAAAACATTCGGGCGGAAGTCGAGAAGCTGAAGGTGCCGCTGACCAACGGAACTGTCCTGCAGAAGACCATCTCCATCGGGGTGGCCGATTTCCCGGAAGACAGCGTCACCTTCTGGCAGGCGGTCAAGTTCGCCGATGTCGCGCTGTATCGGGCCAAGGACGAAGGCCGCAACCGGGTGGTCCGCTTCACCTCCGACATGTGGGACGACAAGAAGGAGTACTGAGCCCGTGAAAATAGCTACCTGGAACGTCAACTCGCTTAAGGTCCGCCTGCCGCATCTGCTGGACTGGCTGGCCACCGAACGGCCCGATGTCGTCTGCCTGCAGGAAACCAAGCTGACCGACGACAATTTTCCCGCTGCCGAACTCGAAAAGGCGGGCTATCGCTCCACTTACTCGGGCCAAAAGACCTACAACGGTGTCGCGATCCTGAGCCGGCTCGTAGCGGGCGATATCGTCACCGGCATTCCCGGTTTTTCAGATGAACAGAAGCGGGTGCTTGCCGCCACGGTCGACGGCACGCGGATCATCTGCCTGTACATTCCCAACGGCCAGAGCGTCGATTCCGATAAATACCAGTACAAGCTGGCCTGGCTGCATGCCCTGCAGTCCTGGCTGAAAACGGAACTGGCCACGCATCCCCGCCTCGCCGTGCTGGGCGATTTCAATATCGCTCCGGAAGACCGCGACGTGTACGACCCGGTCGCCTGGGCCGGCCAGGTGCTGTGTACCGAGCCGGAGCGGGAACATTTCCGCGGCATGCTCGGCCAGGGGCTGCTGGACGCCTTCCGGATGTTCGAGCAGGATGACAAGAGCTATTCCTGGTGGGACTATCGCCAGGGCGGTTTTCGCCGCAACCTGGGCCTGCGCATCGACCATATCCTGCTGTCTGCGGAATTGGCCGCAGCCTGCCGGACTTGCCGCATCGACAAGACGCCCCGGACCTGGGAACGGCCCTCGGATCACACCCCCGTCATCGCCGAAATCACGGACTGAACTGGAACCGGAGCCCGGCTCCCGAGCACTATCCGGATGCGTTGCTGGCGCAGGCCGGGCTCGATCCGCCCTGCCATGTGAAGTGGGCTCTTTTTGTCTCCCTGTGTGCGCAGCCGAACAGACGGCATCAAGCCGGCCGGTCAGTATTCAGTCATCCGCCGCTCAGTGCGTATCGACAACGGTGCCTTACGCCCCATAAAACCGGATCGTTCGAACCAACGCTAGCGGCATGACCCCGACTCATCCGGAGTGTTGATGCCCGAAATCTGCCAGAACCCTGGTCGCCTTTTCAGCGACCGTCGCGTATCGACGCCGCGAGTGATGCACATGCCGACCATCATGGCCTTGTTGATGCTGGGTCTGTCCGGATGCGCATCAATGACGCCGCGGAGCGTCCAGCCCATTGCGGTCGAGACGCCAGCCACATGGTCGACCACGGGCATCTCTGCGACCAATGGATCTGCCTCGCTGGCCCAGTGGTGGCAGCGCTTCGACGACCCGCTGCTGGCCAGTCTGGTCACCCGGTCCTTGCAGGCCAACACCAGTGTGAAGAAGGCCCAGGCGGCCTTGCTGCAAGCCCGCGCCTTGCGTGATGTCGCCGCCGCAGGGTTGTTGCCGACGGTGGGCAGCTCGGCCTCGGCCCAGCGCAACACCAGCCACAACAACTCCAGCAACAACTTCAATGCCGGTCTTGATGCCAGCTGGGAACTGGATGTCTTCGGCGCCAATCGCAATGCACTTGCCGCCAGCGAGGCCAATGCCCAGGCCAGTGCAGCCAGTCTGGGTGAAGTGCAGGTATCGACGGCGGCCGAGGTGGCACTCGGTTACATCGACCTGCGCAACGCCCAGACTCGGCTGGCAATAGCCACCGACAACCTGGCCAGCCAGAAGGAAACCTTGCAGATCACCCAGTGGCGCCTGCAGGCCGGACTGGTGACCTCGGTCGAAGCCGAACAGGCACGCGCCTCGGCCGAGCAGACCGCCGCCCAGTTGCCGGTCCTGCAAACCAGCATCGAGCAGAGCGAGCATGCCCTGGCGGTGCTGACCGGACAGCCGCCGGCTGCCTTGTCTGCACAGCTGTCGGCAACCGGTCCGGTGCCGATGGCGCCCGACAATCTGGTGCTCAGCTTCCCTGCCGAGACCTTGCGTCAACGTCCCGATGTACGCGCCGCCGAACTGCAGGTGTCGGCCGCGCTGGCACGGGTCTCGCAGGCCGACGCGGCACGCCTGCCGAGTTTCAGTATCGGCGGTTCGCTGGGTCTCAGCGCATTGACCCTGGGCACGCTGACCAACGGCGCCTCGGTGGTCAGCGCCCTGCTGGCCAGCGTGTCGTTGCCGGTGTTCGATGGCGGCGCCCTGCTTGGCCAGGTGCATGCCCAGGAGGCCGCGCTGGAACAGGCCCGCATGGATTACCAGGAGGCGGTTCTGACCGCCTTGCTGGAAGTCGAAGACGCGCTTGTCGCGCTGCGTGGCGATCGCGACCAGTTGCAGCTCCTGCAAAACGCCGCCGAGGCGGCCAGCAATGCCGCGCAGCTGGCTCGCCAGCGCTACGCCAGCGGGCTGGTGGATTTCCAGACCGTGCTCGAAACCCAGCGCACCCAGCTCAACACCCAGGACAGCGTGGCCGGCGCCCGTGCCACCCTCAGCGCCGACCATGTGCGGCTGTACAAGGCCCTGGGCGGTGGCTGGAACCCTGACGGCAGTGATGCCATGCCGCTCCCCAGTGCAGACATCACCCGGAAATCCCGTTCATGAACACGCCCGCTCCGCCAGTAGCTGAAGTACTTCCGCCCGTCGCCAATGGCGAAACCGATCTCGCGGCCTTGCTCGATGAGCCTGCATTGCGGGTCTGGTACCGCCGTCCATTGCTGTGGGCCGGTGTTCTCCTTTTGATCCTGGTGGCGGCGGGTCTGTGGTACTGGCAGGTCAGTCGGGCGGCCAAGGCGGCGCCGAGCTACACCACCCAGGCGGTGACACGCGGCAACCTGACGCTGACCGTTACCGCCAACGGCACCCTGCAACCGACCCGGTCGATCAGCATCGGCAGCGAACTGTCGGGCACGGTGCTGAAGGTCAACGTCGACGTCAACGACCAGGTCAGGAAAGGCCAGGTGATGGTCGAGCTCGACACTGCCAAGCTGCGTGATCAGATATTGCGCTCACGGGCCTCGGTCGACGTAGCCAGGAGCAAGGTCGCCCAGACCGTCGCGACGGTAAACGAGGCCCGCGCGACCCTGGCCCGATTCGAGGAAGTGGCCCGCCTCTCGGGCGGCAAGGTGCCGTCCAAGACCGAACTCGACACTGCCCGCGCCACGCTCGATCGCGCGACGGCCGACGAGGCCAGCGCCCGGGCCAGCGTCAACGACGCGCAAGCCGCCTTGTCCACCGACACGATCAACCTGTCCAAGGCCTCGATCAGTGCGCCCTCCGACGGCGTGGTTCTGACCCGCACCGTGGACCCCGGCAACGCCGTGGCCGCATCGTTGCAGGCGGTGACGCTGTTTACCCTGGCCGACGACCTGAGAAAGCTTCGCCTGTGGGTCTATGTCGACGAGGCCGATGTGGGCTCGGTGAAGGTCGGGCAGAACGCCACCTTCACCGTCAGCGCCTACCCGAGCCGCAAGTTTCCGGCACGGGTTACCCGCGTGGGCTTCGGCTCGACCATCACCGACAACGTCGTCACCTACCTGACTTATCTGGATGTGGACAACACCGATCTGAGCCTGCGCCCGGGCATGACGGCCACCGCTACCATCACCGCGACGCAGCGCAACAATGTGCTGCTGGTGCCCAATACCGCGCTGCGCTTCTCGCCCACGGCAGCGGCTGCCGACGCATCGGCCAAGAAGAGCGTCGGGGTCAGCCTGCTGCCACGCATGCCGCGCACTAATACCCGTAAATCGGCGGCGGCTGGCGCCAGCACGGCAACCGCACGCCAGGTGTGGGTGCTGCGCGCGGGTCAGGCCGTGGCGGTGGCAGTGATACCCGGCATCAGCGACGGCCGCATGACCGAGATCAGTGGCGGCGACCTGCAAGTCGGAATGCTGGTCATCACCGATCAGAAGGTGGCGGCAGCGAAATGAGCGATCTGCTGATCCAGTTGCGCGGCGTCACCAAGCGTTACGGTAGCGGTGCGGCGGAACTGATGGCGCTCAAGGGCATCGATCTGGATATCCACGCCGGCGAGTTCGTCGCCATCATGGGTCCCAGCGGATCGGGCAAGTCCACGGCGATGAATATTCTGGGTTGCCTGGATACGCCGACCGGCGGGGAGTACCTGTTCAAGCGCGCGCACGTCGAAGCGCTGACCCGCGACCAGCGCGCGCGGCTCCGCCGCCGCTTCCTGGGCTTCGTATTCCAGGGCTTCAACCTGCTGGCACGGACTTCCGCCCAGGAGAATGTGGAACTGCCCTTGCTGTACCGTGGCGACAGCGCCAGCGTACGGCGTGCGGCGGCCGCCAAGGCGTTGCAGGCCGTGGGCCTGGGCGGCTGGGAACATCACACACCGGCTGAACTTTCCGGCGGCCAGCAACAGCGCGTGGCCATTGCCCGCGCCATTGTCACCGAGCCGGCCGTGGTGCTGGCCGATGAGCCGACCGGCAACCTGGACACGCAGCGTAGCCATGAAATCATGAGCCTGCTGATGGCCCTGAACCAGGATCACGGCATCACCGTGCTGATGGTCACCCATGAACCGGACATGGCGGCCTATGCGCATCGAATGGTGCATTTCATCGACGGAAGCATCGCCAAGGATGTACCGAATCCCCACCCGACCACAGCAACACCTGACCTGTCGCCGCTGGCGGAGACGACCTGATGCTGTATAGCGTATTCATGCTCGCGCTGCGCTCGATCCGCCGCAATCTGTTGCGCTCGTTTCTGACCATTCTGGGTATCGTGATCGGGGTCAGTGCGGTGATCACCATGGTCACGCTCGGCAATGGCGCCACGCAGTCGATCAAGGCGCAAATCTCGGGTCTGGGCACCAATCTGCTGATGGTGCGGCCGGGCCAGCGTTCCGGGCCTGGTGGTGGTGGCGGAGGAGGTGGTGGGGGCGTGCCGCAATTCAATGAAGGCGATGCCGAGGCGATTGCGGCGCAGATCGGTGGCGTCGCCAGTGTGGCGCCCGAAGGCCGCGCCAGCGTCACCGTGGTGGCCAACGGACGTAACTGGGCTACCAGCGTCGTCGGCAGCAGCAACGCGTGGTTCGATACCGGCAACTGGAAGCTAGCCAGCGGCCGCATCTTCGGGGCCGACGAGCAACTTGCCGG
>JARLJM010000124.1 GCA_031291185.1 Parasulfuritortus sp.
CCGTGGCAGTGCTTGTATTTCTTGCCCGAGCCGCAGGGGCAGGGATCGTTGCGGCCAACCTTGGGGAATTCCCGCTGGAAGGGCTGCGGCGCGGTTTCGTCGATGGCTTCATCCTCGCCGGCCAGCGCTTCATCGAAGTCGGCGTGGTGATACTGGACATTGGTCAGCGCCGGTTCCATCGCCTCGACCGCCTCGACATCCTCTTCGGAACGGATCTGCACGGTCAGTGTGACGCGGGTGACTTCCTGGGCGATGGTATTGAGCATGGTTTCGAACAGCTCGAAGGCCTCGCGCTTGTATTCCTGCTTGGGATTCTTGGCGGCATAGCCGCGCAGGTGGATGCCCTGGCGCAGATGGTCCATGGCGGCCAGATGCTCGCGCCAGTGATTGTCCAGGGTTTGCAGCAGTATGGCGTGTTCGAACTGGCGCAGATTGTCGCCGGCGACGGCTTCCTTCTCGGCGTAGGCGGCGCGTGCCGTGGCGATGATCTTTTCGCGCAGGCCGTGCTCGTCCAGCTTGTCGTCGGTGTCCAGCCAGTGCTGGACCGGGCATTGCAGCAGGTATTCGGAGGCCAGGGCGCGTTCCAGACCCGCCGTGTCCCACTGCTCGGCCATGCTGCCGAGAGGGATGTGCTCGCTGATCAGGCCGTCCAGTACCTGGGCGTGCATGCCCAGGATTCCGACCGAGATGTCGTCGGTTTCCAGCAACTCGTTGCGCTGGCTGTAGATGACCTTGCGCTGGTCGTTGGCAACGTCGTCGTATTCCAGCAATTGTTTGCGGATGTCGAAGTTGCGCTGTTCGACCTTGCGCTGGGCGGATTCCAGCGAACGGTTGACCATGCCGTGCTCGATGGCTTCGCCTTCGGGCATCTTCAGGCGTTCCATGATCGCGCCCAGGCGGTCGCCGCCGAAGATGCGCAGCAGCGAATCTTCCAGCGACAGGTAGAAGCGCGAGGAACCGGGGTCGCCCTGGCGGCCGGAACGACCACGCAGCTGGTTGTCGACCCGGCGCGATTCGTGCCGCTCGGTGCCGATGATGTGCAGGCCGCCGGCAGCCAGGACTTCGTCGTGCAGCTTCTGCCAGTCGGACTTGATGGCGCCGATGCGGGCTTGTTTGTCGGCCTCGCTCAGGCTGTCATCGTTCTGGATGGCATCGACTTCCTTGGCGATGCTGCCGCCCAGCACGATGTCGGTGCCGCGGCCGGCCATGTTGGTGGCGATGGTGATGCCGCCGGGCAGACCAGCCTGCGCCACGACCTGGGCTTCGCTGGCATGCTGCTTGGCGTTCAGCACTTGGTGCGGCAGCTTCGCCTGTTTCAGTTGTTCGGACAGGAATTCGTTGACCTCGATGGACGTGGTGCCCACCAGAACCGGCTGGCCGCGCGCGTGGCAGTCGGCGATGTCGGCGATGACGGCGTTCCACTTTTCGTTGCCGGTGCGATAGACCAGGTCGTTCATGTCCTTGCGGATCATCGGTTTGTTGGTCGGGATAACCACCGTTTCCAGGCCGTAGATTTCCTGGAATTCGTAGGCTTCGGTGTCGGCCGTGCCGGTCATGCCGCCCAGCTTCTTGTACATCCGGAAGAAGTTCTGGAAAGTGATCGAGGCCAGGGTCTGGTTCTCGCGCTGGATCGACACGCCTTCCTTGGCTTCGACCGCCTGGTGCAGGCCGTCGGACCAGCGGCGGCCGGTCATCAGGCGGCCGGTGAATTCGTCGACGATGATCACTTCGCCGTCCTGGACCACGTAATGCTGGTCGCGGTGATACAGCACATGGGCGCGTAGCGCGGCGTAGACGTGATGCATCAGGGTGATGTTGGCGGCGTCGTAGAGCGTCCCGCCCGGCGGCAGCAGGCCGAGCTCGGTCAGGACAGCCTCGACCTTCTCGTGACCGGCTTCGGACAGCAGCACCTGATGGGCCTTCTCGTCCACCGAGTAGTCGCCCGGTACATCGGGTTCGTCCACCTTCGGCTCGCGTTCCATGCGGGTCAGCCGGGCCGGCAACTGGTCGATCTGCTGGTACAGGGCGACATTGTCGTCGGCCTGGCCGGAAATAATCAGCGGGGTGCGGGCCTCGTCGATCAGGATCGAATCGACCTCGTCGACGATGGCGAAATTGAGCGGTCGCTGCACGCGCTGGTCGGGCGCATAGACCATGTTGTCGCGCAGGTAGTCGAAGCCGTATTCGTTGTTGGTGCCGTAGGTGATGTCGGCGGTGTAGGCGGCCTGCTTTTCTTCCTGCGGCTGCTGGGAGCGAATGACACCCACCGTCATGCCCAGGAAGCGATAGATCTTGCCCATCCACTCGGCATCGCGTGCGGCGAGGTAGTCGTTCACCGTCACCACGTGCACGCCCTTACCGGGCAGCGCATTCAGATAGATGGGCAAGGTGGCCATCAGGGTCTTGCCCTCGCCGGTCCGCATTTCCGCGATCTTGCCCTGGTGCAGGGTGATGCCACCGATCATCTGCGCGTCGTAGTGGCGCATGCCCAGCACCCGTTTGCCGGCCTCGCGCACCGTGGCGAAGGCCTCCGGCAGCAACTGGTCCAGGGTTTCGCCCTGCTCCAGACGGGCGCGGAACTCGTCGGTCTTGCCCTTCAGCTCATCGTGGCTGAGTTTTTCATAGGCCGGTTCCAGGGCGTTAATCTTCGCCACGGTGGAGCGGTATTGTTTGAGGAGCCGCTCATTGCGGCTACCGAATACTTTTTTGAGCAGATCGACGAACATGAACTGGATTAACCGCTTATTTAATGTGAAAAATTTCCCAATGTTACCATAGGGGCTTAGCCCGGCTTTTTACATTTCCATGGCCATACAGCAGTCCTTTCAGCGCATTCGCAAACTCATCGGTCAGGACCGGGGCCTCGCCGTTCTGCTGCCCGAGGCAGAGCGGTTGCGCGACCTCAACCTGCGCCTTGCCCGCGCGCTGCCCGCTGCCGTTACCCGCGCCTGCCGGGTGGTCGCAGTGGTCAATGGCGAGGCCCGGATCTCCTGCGACAGCGGCGCGGCCGCGTCCCGGCTGCGCAGTCAGGCCACGACGGCGGCCAGGGCCCTGTCCAGCGACACCTGTCCGGTCGACCGGCTGAAGGTCCGGGTTGAGGCCGCCTGGAGTCGGCCTGATCGTCCGGAAAAACGCGGTCTCGGTCGGGGCGCCCTGAATGCATGGGACGACCTCGATCGGACCCTGCCGGAGAGCGAACTCAAATCGGCGGTCGAAAGCCTGCTCCGGCATCATCGCCAGGACCGCTGATCGCATACAATTCCGACCATGATTCCCAGCGACAACATCTTCCTTATCGGCCTGATGGGGGCCGGCAAAACCACCATCGGGCGGCTGCTGGCCCGGCACCGGAACCTGGAGTTCATGGATTCGGACCATGAGATCGAGGCCCGCTGCGGCGTCTCCATTCCCACCATCTTTGAGATCGAGGGCGAAGAAGGGTTCCGCAGGCGCGAAGTTTGTGTGATCGACGAGCTGTCGCAACGCCATGGCCTGGTCCTGGGTACGGGCGGAGGCGCGATACTTGATCCCGCCAACCGGGAACGGCTCAAGGCGCGCGGCACGGTGATCTATCTGCGCTGCCACCCCCAGGAGCTGTACCTGCGCACCCGCCACGACCGCAACCGGCCCTTGCTGCAGACGGAAGATCCGCTGGCCCGTCTTCAGACGCTGTATGAAAAGCGCCATCCTCTCTACATGCAGACCGCCGACATCGTGCTTGATACCGGTCGGCAGAGCGTGCACTGTCTGGTGCGCAAGCTGGAGGGTGTGCTGGATCTGAGCGGTGCTGCGGAGGAAGAGGATTGCAGCGCCGTGCTCAGCGAAGAGGATGCGGCGGACTCTTCCGGGGGGTAAGCAGAAGGGCTAGCGCCAGCCAGGGCCACAACACGGCCAGATGGCGGGCCAGTCCGACCAGATTGAGCAGGCTGCCGCCAGGCCACAGCGGTGAGGGAACGAATGCGAGCCGGCCCAGGTCGGTTGCGGCCAGCAGGACGATGGCGATGCCCCGTCGGTGTCTCGAAACCGTGGGCAAAAGCAGCAGCCAGAGCGCGACGACAAAGCCCGCCAGGGTTTCCGGCGACAGCATCCCGCCCATGACCTTGGGTTTCATCAGCATGGCCCAGGCCAGCAGCTTCAGGCCGAACACGATGACCAGCAACAGGAAGATGGCGCCGACATAGCGTCCGGGCCGCAGCAAGCAGGCCGTGAACGTGCCCAGGACGATCAGTTCCAGGAAAGTGGCGAAGAACCAGGGCGTGTTGACCATCTGGATACTTTCCGGGATGTGGGTCGCCTGATTCAGGTGTATTCCCAGCCAGCCCACGCCGGGTTGCGGGACCAGTGCGAATTGGGTCAGTATCCAGAGCACCAGCAGCCAGAGCCCGAACGTGGTCTTGCCATGTGCCTGAAACCAGGTGTGACGCCAGGTGTACATGGCCTGTCCGGCCCGGAGCCAGCGGGCGTGATGCAGGGCCAGCAGGGCGCCGGTCAGTGCGCCCAGGCTGTTCAGGAAGATGTCGAGGGTGGAGGCGACCCGGGTGGGGATCAATACCTGAAGGCCCTCCATGGACAGACTGAGCAGGGCGCCGAGAATCCAGACCAGCAGGATGGGCAGCCCGCGGCGTCCCGGCCGGAACAGGTGGATTGAAATCAGGTAGCCCAGCGGCAGGTAGGCCAGCAGGTTGGTGCTGACGTCGTTGCGGGTGATGTAGCGGGGTAGCGGCGCGAACAGGAAGGCATCCGACCAGCTCGACATGGGCCGCCAGCCGCTGAACGGATACAGGCTGCCCGTCACGATCAGAATGACGTAGGCGAACAGAATGTAGCGAAGCGTGGCCGGTTTAATCGCGGTCATGGGGTTGGTGAGAACATACCATCTGGTTTACGGCAGCGAGCCTGCCCATTTTGAGGGAAAAGCACAATGATTTTCGACGTGTTCAATGGCGATGCCGACGGCATCTGTGCCCTGCACCAGCTCCGGTTGGCCGAGCCGGCCGAGAGCGCACTGGTCACCGGGGTCAAGCGGGACATCGGCTTGCTGAAGCGGGTCGCGGCCGAGGCCAAGGATAGTGTGACGGCGCTGGATATCACGGTGGAAAAGAATCTGGCCGCGTTACAGTCTCTTCTGGCCAAAGGTATCAAGGTGCGCTGGTTCGACCACCACAATCCGGGCGAGTTGCCGGTGCATCCCGATTTCGATTCCCATATTGATACCTCAGCCGATGTCTGCACCAGCCTGATCGTCGATCGCTTTCTCGGCGGCCGTTACCGAGCCTGGGCCGTGGCCGCCGCCTTCGGCGACAACCTGCACGAGTCCGCCCGCCTGGCGGCCGAGCCGCTGCAATTGGATTCGACACAACTCGCCGCCTTGCAGGAACTGGGCGAGTGCCTCAACTACAACGCCTATGGCGACAGCGTCGACGACCTCTACTTTCATCCTGCCGAGCTGTATCGGTGCTTGCATGACTATGTCGATCCTTTCGTCTTCATCGCGGAAGCGCCGGAATTCGCGGTGCTCAAGGCCGGCTATGCCCAGGACATGCAACTGGCCGAGGAAACCCGGCCTTATGTGGTACGCGCGTCCGGTGCCGTGCTCGTGTTGCCCGATGCGGCCTGGGCGCGACGGGTTTCAGGTGTGTACGCAAACGCACTGGCCACGGCGCATCCCGATCGCGCTCATGCCCTGGTGACCCGCTCACCCAAGGGGTATTACGTGGTCAGCGTGCGCGCGCCGGTTAACAACCGGGTCGGTGCGGACACCCTGTGCATGCGCTTCGATGGCGGCGGCGGGCGCAAGGCGGCAGGAGGAATCAACAACCTGCCTGAGGCGCAACTCGACGCATTCGTGCAGGCCTTTTACGAGACCTATCCGGGCTAGATGCGATGCGGCACATGGTCCGTACGGGCCGCCGTGCAGTGATGCGTCGCCACATGATCACGATCATCTGCAGTAAGTCGGTGATCGCCACCGCCCACATCCCGCCGAACAGGGCATAGACCAGGATGGTCGAGGAGCCGACCAGGATCAGGCAGAGTGAGGCGCCGAACGGATCGGCCCTCGCCATGCAGGTTCTCCTGCAGAAAAGTTGCGTGGATGCCGAGCACGGTTTCCGAGCCGAATCAGGTCGCGAACGCCGTGGCCGTGGCGATGTATATCGGCAGATGCCGGCCGGCGACGGCGATGTCCTTGGTGTTGTGGACACGGGTGGCGGCCCACAGGCCGATTGCAACCGAGATGACCCAATACAGGATGACGAACCAGAGCAGCATCGTGTAATCCCTCTCGCAGTATGGCTGAGCAATGGCAGCGGATTACCTAGAGTTTTGGGTGCAAGGTGCAGAGGGCGGGCATCAGCAATAGTTGGCCGTGGATATGGATTATTGATGAGTGAAGACGGCCGTCCTCCCCTACCATCCTGTGCGGGGGCGCCGTTGATTGACGGTGCAGGGTCTTCATTCAACAGAAAAAGCACCATGACACATTTTCGTCTACGTTTGACCGCGCTATCAGTCGCGCTTCTTTCCTGCCTGGCGCCATCGGCGCAGGCCACCAACGGTATGGACCTGGAGGGCTACGGTCCGATTGCGCTGGGCATGGGCGGCGCCTCGTTCGCCTATGACAACGGCCTGGCGGCCATGATGAACAATCCGGCTACACTGGGCCTGATGCCGCAGGGCAACCAGATCGGCGTGGCGCTCCACTACCTGGGCCCCAGCGTCAGTGCGCATTACGGCACGGCCACGGCCGACTCGGGCGGCAAGGCCTATTACATGCCGGCTATCGGCTGGGTCAGGAAAAGCGGCGCATTCGCCTATGGCGTCGGCATGTATGCCCAGGGCGGCATGGGGACCGAGTACTCCGGCGATTCCTTCGTGGCGATGGGGACCGGAGAACCTGTCCGCTCCGAACTGGGTGTGGGCCGGATACTGTTTCCGCTTGCTTATGAAGTGACTCCGAAACTGACCCTGGGTGGCACCCTCGATCTGGTCTGGGCAGGGCTGGACATGAAGGGGGCCTTCGGTCCGGGCGGTCCTCGCATCGACTTCTCTGACAACAGCAACTTCACCGGTGCGGCCAAGGGTTATGGCTATGCTGGCAAGCTGGGCCTGGTCTACAAGGCCGCGCCGACCGTGAACGTCGGCCTTACCTACCACACCCGGACCATGCTGGGCGATCTTCAGACCGACGACAACGGTGCCGTATTCAATGGCATGGTCGGCAAGGCGACCGTCCATGACTTCCAGTGGCCGACCACTTATGGCATCGGCGTAGCCTGGCAGGCGACCCAGGACCTGATGCTGGCCACCGATCTGAAGCGCATTGGCTGGAAGGAGAGCATGCAGAATTACAACCTGGCCTTTACTCCGGCGGGAGGATCGGAAATCCCCCTGACCATGGCCCAGAACTGGGATAACCAGAATGTCTTTTCGATCGGCGCGCAGTACAGGGTAAACGAGCGTCTTGGCGTCCGTGCCGGTTACAACTATGGCAAGAATCCAGTGCCTGCGGCGACGTTGAACCCGCTGTTTCCGGCCATAGTGGAAAAGCATTACACGATGGGATTCGATTACCGTGTCGGCCAGGCCGACGGGATCGCCATGGCCATCAGCTATGCGCCTGAGGTTTCGGTTACCAACGGTTCAGGTATCGTGATGACCCACTCCCAGTTATCGGGAATGCTCAGCTACGGACACGGCTTCTGAGATGTGAAAGGGGCAGCCGGCAGGCTGCCCCGGGAGTCGATTATTTGCCGATCAACTCGTTGATTTCGGCTTCTGCAGCGAGCCAGTCCTGTGCTTCATAACCCGGGATGAACCCGCGCTTTTCGGCACGGTGATACGCAGCAGTGGCGATCCATTGCTGCCGCTCGGCTTCGGAGGGCGCTGCCGGTTTCTTGACCAGCTTGGGGGCGTCGGTTGCTTTCTTCGCGGCGGCTGCCTTCGGCTTCACTTCCGCAACCGGTTTGGCCGCGGCTGCCTTGCGAGTAGCCGGAGCCTTGGCCGGCTTCTCGGCAGCGGGACTGGTTGTTTTGGCGGCCGGAGCCTTCTTCGGCTTGGCGGGGGCGGCCGGTTCACTGACAGCGGCCTTGACTACACGTTTGGTGGTCGTAGCCTTGCTGGCGGCAGCCGGCTTGGCAATGGGTTTGGCCTCGGCCTTGGGAGCTGCTGCAGCCTTCTTGGTACGTGTCGTGGTTTTCTCAACGGCCATGATTTTCCTTCCTGAAATAATGTTGGCTCTAAGTCGAATGTACTAAGGATAGCATCGAAAAGAGCCAACGCTGTCATCTTAAGATAATCGACGCTCGGGGCGGGGCGAATCTAACATCGGATTGCTACACCCATATTTCACGTGCCAGCAGCACAGTCAACAGGACGACGATGGCCGCCAGCCAGAGGTTGCGCCGGCGTTGCTCGGTCAGCAGTCGGTCGAACCCCGCCTCCAGCTTTGCCAGCCGGTTCTCTTTCAGGGCCTGATGTGCCAGACGCGGCAGTTGCGGGATCAGGTTGCCCCAGTAGGGCGCTTCTTCCTTGAACATGCGGACCCAGCCGCGCCAACCGAGCTGTTCGCTCATCCAGCGTTCCAGGAACGGTTTGGCGGTGGCCCACAGATCGAGCTCCGGGTCGAGTTGCCGGCCTAGTCCCTCGATGTTGAGCAGGGTCTTTTGCAGCATGACCAGTTGCGGCTGGATCTCCATGCCGAACCGGCGCGAGGTCTGGAACAGGCGCAGCAGTACCTTGCCGAAGGCGATCTCTTTCAGTGGCCGGTCGAACACCGGTTCGCACACGGCGCGGATGGCGGCCTCGAATTCATCCAGGCGCGTTTCTTCCGAAATCCAGCCCGAATCGCGGTGCGCCTGGGCCACCTTCTTGTAATCCCGGCGGAAGAATGCGAGGAAGTTCTGGGCCAGGTAATTCTTGTCGACATCGTTCAGCGTGCCCATGATGCCGAAGTCGAGCGCGATGTATTGGCCGGTGTCGCTGACCAGGATGTTGCCCGGGTGCATGTCGGCGTGGAAATAGCCGTCGCGGAAGACCTGGGTGAAGAAGATTTCCACCCCGGCTCGGGCCAGCCGGGGAATATCCACGCCGCGCCGGCGCAGCTCGTCGACCTGGGAGATCGGCGTGCCGTCCATCCAGGTCATGACCATGACCTCGGGCGTGCAGTAATCCCAATACACTTCCGGTACGGCAAGCAGTTTCGAGCCTTCGAAGTTGCGCCGTAGCTGGGAGCTGTTGGCTGCCTCGCGGATCATGTCCAGCTCGTCTTCCAGGTGCTTGGCGAACTCGGCGACCACTTCCTTCGGCTTCAGCCGCTTGCCGTCCGACCAGAGCGTTTCGAGCAGCCCGGCCAGGGTGTAGAGCAGGGCCAGGTCGCTTTCGATGGTCTTGCGGATGTTGGGGCGCAGCACCTTGACCGCAACCGCTTCGCCGGACTTCAGACGGGCCTTGTGGACTTGGGCGATGGAAGCTGAAGCGACCGGCTCCGGGCCGAATTCGGCGAATACGTCATGGGCGTCGCGACCATAGGCGCGGCGCAAGACCTCCAGCGCCTGCTCGGACGGGAAGGGACGGACCCGATCCTGGAGCAGCGCCAGTTCGTCGGCCAGATCGGCCGGCAGCAGATCGCGCCGGGTGGATAGCACCTGGCCAAACTTGACGAAGATCGGCCCCAGGCATTCAAGCGCCCGGCGCAGTCGCACCGCGCGCGGTTCGCGCAACCGTCGCCAGAAAAACAGGACATTGACTAGCCAGCGGACTAGTTTGATCCGTTCGTGGCCGAGGAAAAATTCGTCCAGCCCGTAGCGGGCCGAGACATACAGGATGCGGGCTAGACGCAGGATTCTCACTGGCCGCGCTGCTCCAGCAGGGCGAGGCGCGCTTCCAGTCGGGCGGCGGCATCGCGCAGTTCGTCCACTTCCGCGACGAAACGCTGTACCGCGTGCTTGTCTGCCAGCAGGTCGGTCTCGAAGGTCATGTATTCGGCAACCGAGCGGCCGATGGCTTCATGGGTCTTTTCCCGCCAGCGGCCGTAGCCTTCGACGGCTTGCGCGGCGCGGGCGGCTGCAACGTCACCCACTACCGGGCGCAGGGCCAGCGCCCAGTCGAATTCGGCGAGGGCCGCGGACAGGTCGGCGGCGAGTGTGCCGTCACCCTCGATCCGGGCCTTGTTCAAGGCATCCTTCTGCCCGGCGACCAAAGCCAGCAGGATGTCGGGCGGGAGCATGATCTCGGTAGCGATCGGCAGGGCCGGATCAGCAACCGACAGGTTGCCGTCTTCAGTCACCCGGAACGCCATCGTGACCAGCGGCAGGCGGATGCGGACGTGTTTCCCGGCATGCCGGGTCAGGCGCGCGCGCAGCGTCGGCTGGGTAGTCAACAGGCGGGCAAGGGCGGCAAACAGGGGCGTGGTAAACATGGCGGCATTGTATTGCATTGCGGGATAATCAGGCCCATGAACGTCAATGGAAACCCCACCCGAACCATCGCCCCGCTGCCCGATTGCAGCGGCTTCGTCATCATCGACCAGACCCGGCTGCCGTTCCGCTACGAACTGCGCACCCTGTACGCCCTGGCCGACGTGGCCGAGACGATCTCGGTCATGCGCGTCCGCGGCGCGCCGCTGATTGGCGCCACGGCGGCCTATGGCGTGGCCGTGGCCATGAATGCCGATTGCTCCGATGCTGCGCTCGATGCGGCTTGCGTCACCCTGGCCGCGACCCGACCCACGGCGGTCAACCTGGCCTGGGCGCTGGACCGCATGCGGGTGTGCTTGCAGCCGCTGCCGCCGGCCGAACGGCGTATCGTCGCCTGGGCCGAAGCCGCCGGCATCTGCGACGAGGACGTGACGCTCAACCAGACCATCGGCCGGCACGGTGCCGGGCTGATCCGCGCCATCGCCGAACGGAAGACCGGGCCGGTCAATATCCTCACCCACTGCAACGCTGGCTGGCTGGCCACGGTCGACTGGGGTACGGCCCTGGCGCCGATCTACACTGCTTTCGATGCTGGCATTCCCGTTCACGTCTGGGTCGACGAGACCCGGCCGCGCAACCAGGGCGCCAGTTTGACCGCATGGGAACTGAAGCAGCATGGCGTGCCGCACACTGTCATCGCCGACAATGCCGGTGGCCACCTGATGCAGCATGGTCGGGTCGATCTGTGCATCGTCGGTACCGACCGGACGGCTGCGAATGGCGATGTCGCCAACAAGATAGGCACCTACCTCAAAGCCCTGGCGGCGCACGACAACGACGTGCCGTTCTATGTCGCCCTGCCTGGCCCGACCATCGACTGGACGTTGCCCGATGGCCGCGCCATCCCCATCGAGGAGCGTCGGGCCGACGAGGTGACCTGCCTGACCGGCGAGACCGAAACCGGCGAGCTGATCACGGTGCGAGTCACACCCGAAGGCAGCCCGGCGGCCAATCCCGCCTTCGACGTCACCCCGGCCCGTCTGGTCACTGGCCTGATCACTGAGCGCGGTGTCTGCCCGGCCAGCCGGGAAGGGCTGCTTTCGCTTTATCCCGAGCGCGGTTGATGGCCGACACCCGCCAGCTCATTCTTAACATCCAGCCTGAGGCCGCGCCACGCTTCGACAACTTCATGCCGGGCGACAATCTGGAGTTGCTGCTCGCGCTGGATACGATGGCGCGCGGCGAACTGAAGGAATCGGTTGCCTACATCTGGGGCGCCCCCGGCAGCGGCCGCAGCCATTTGCTGCAGGCCACGGTGGCCGAGACCCGTCGCTTCGGTCGTGAAGCCGGTTATGCCAGCGACGGCAAGCTGCCCGACGACCTGTCCGGCCTGCTGGCGGTGGACGATGTCGATAAGCTCGATGCCGAAGGCCAGGTCCGGCTGTTCTCGCTCATCAACCAGGCGCGCGAAGGCGCCGGTACCGTGCTGGCGACCGGCCCGGTCGCGCCCGCGCAACTGGTTGTGCGCGAAGACCTCGCTACCCGTCTGTCCTGGGGGCTGGTATTCGGCCTGCGTCCGCTCAATGAGGCCGACCGTTCCACTGCCGTGCGCGAACGTGCGGCCAGCCTGGGCCTGAATCTGGCCGACGACGTGGTGCGCTACCTGCTCAGCCACGGCCGCCGCGACCTGCCTTCGCTACTCGCCACGGTCGATGCGCTGGACGGCTATTCGCTCAGTCTCAAGCGACCGGTGACCGTGCCGCTGGTACGGGAGTGGATGCAGTCCAGGCCATGAAGCGGCTGTACGTGGCGATCAGCGGCCATGGTCTTGGTCATCTGGCCCAGACCGCACCGGTACTCAACGAACTGCACAGGCTCGATCCGGACATCGAATTCGTGGTGCGCACTGCGCTCGCGCGCGACCGGCTCGACCTGCGTCTGGAATTCCCTTTCGTTCATGTCGCCGAAGCCACCGACTGCAATCTGGTCATGCATGACGCCATCCGCGCCGACGTGCCGGCCAGCCTGGCCGCCTATCGCGAATTCCACCGCGACTGGTCGGGCCGGGTCGAGGTTGAAGCGCGCCGGCTCGATGCATTGAAGGTCGACGCGGTGTTCAGCAACGTGGGCTATCTGCCGCTGGCCGCCGCGCAGCAGGCCGGCCTGCCGTCGGTGGCGATGTGTTCGCTCAACTGGGCCGACATCTTCCGTCATTACCTCGGCCACGCGGCCGAGGCCGACGAAATCCTGGCCCGGATGACCGGCGCCTATGCCGGCGCCCGTGTCTTTCTGCGGCCGGAGCCGTCGATGCCGATGGCCGACCTGGCCAATGCCGTTGCCATTCCACCCGTCGGCCAGCCCGGCCGTAACCGGCGCGACGAACTGGTCGGTAAACTCGGCCTCGCGCCCGGCGACAGACTGGTCCTGGTCGGCATGGGCGGCATTCCCTACCGCCCGCCGGTTGAACACTGGCCGCACATTCCCGGCGTGGTCTTTCTGGCGCCGGACGACTGGCAGGCCGACCACCCTGCCGTGCACTCGCTGGCCGAGACCGGCATGGTGTTCCGCGACGTGCTCGCCTCGGCAGATGCGCTGATCACCAAGCCCGGCTATGGCAGCTATGTCGAAGCGGTAGCGGCCGGCGTGCCGGTGCTGACCATCCCCCGTCCGGACTGGCCTGAGGCGCCCTATCTCAATGCCTGGCTGGAGTGTCATGCGCAGGCGCTGGAATTTACGGAGGCGCAGTTTCTTTCCGGTGAACTGGCCGAGCCGCTCGCCGCTGTCTGGGCGATTCCGGCGAAGCCGCCGGTGGCTGTGACGGGCGCGCGGGAAGCGGCACAACATCTGGCCGGACTGCGATGATGTGCCGACCGTTCCGGACCCCCGTTCGCCACGGCAGTCGAGACGAAATGGAATAAATCCTGTCTCCCCGGCGTCTATACATGCAGGGGCTGAGCCGAATGGATTTGTCGATTCGGTCGCCTCGAATCGAGACAATAACCCGGCAGGATGGAGAGACAAGATGGCCATGAAAAAACATGCGGTACCCGGTTTGTGGGTAGTCGTCGCAATGGGACTGCTCGGCACCACGGGTGCCGGAGCGGATGAGGGTTTCAACGGTGCGGTCGCCGACAAGGCGCACTACGGCGCCATTTTTCAGATTGACTCCGGAAGCGGAAGCGGCATCAAGAAGACGCTGAACAATATCGAAAATCTGCTGCACGATCCGCGCGTGGCCGGAAAGATCACGGTTGAGCTGATTGCGAACAGCACCGGGTTCAATGCCTATGCGTTGAACAACGGCTTTGAAAAACAGCTGCGTCACCTGCAGTCCGAGGGGGTGATCCTGGCCCAGTGCTCCAATACCCTGCGTGAACTCCATGTCGATCGCAAGGACCTGTATCCCTTCGTCACCGTCGTTCCCTCGGGCGTGGGCGAGATCACGCTACGCGAGGCAGAGGGCTGGGCCTATATCCACCCGACCCCGCCCGAGCCCGACCAGCTCTAGTCGCGACACCCCTTCAGTGGGGTAACCCGCCAACCCGGCTTGACCTGGGTGGCGCCGCCGCATACCTTTGCTCTCATACCCATTGCATGGCCGGGGCGTGGTCCGGCTTGTGCTGCCACTCACTGACAGAGAGCCGAACGTGTCCGACCAAAATGTCCTTGAAATCCGGGATCTCCATTTTTCCTACGGGAATCGCAAGATCCTCGACGGCATCAACCTCACCGTGCCGCGCGGCAAGCCGGTGGCGGTGCTCGGCACCAGCGGTTGCGGCAAGACCACCCTGCTGCGCCTGATCAGCGGCCAACTCAAGCCGGATCGCGGCCAGGTTCTGGTCGATGGCGAGGACGTGCATGCCCTCGACAACGACGGCCTGTACCGGTTGCGGCGCAAGATGGGCATGATGTTCCAGGTCAGCGGCCTGTTCAGCGACCTGTCCGTGTTTGAAAACATCGCCTTCCCGATGCGCGAGCACACCGACCTTCCGGACGACATGATCCGCGACCTGGTGCTGATGAAGCTGCATGCCGTCGGCCTGCGCGGCGCTCACGGCCTGATGCCGCGCGAGCTTTCCGGGGGGATGGAGCGGCGCGTCGCCCTGGCCCGCGCCGTCGCGCTCGATCCGATGCTGGTGATGTATGACGAGCCTTTCGCCGGCCTGGATCCGATCTCGCTCAACGTCATCGCCAACCTGCTGCGCCGTCAGAACGACGCCCTCGGCACCACCTCCATCGTGGTCACCTACGATGTCTCCGAGTCGCTCAAGGTGGTCGATCATGTCTACTTCCTGTCCGACGGCAAGATCGCGGCCGAAGGACCGACCGCCGAAATGCTCGCCTCGGACGATCCCTTCGTGCACCAGTTCATCCACGCCGAACCCGATGGGCCGGTGCACTTCCACTATCCGGCGAGACCGTTCGCGGACGATCTGGGGTTCAAGCAGGCCTGACCGGCTCAGGCTGTCGTCAGGGGGCGGCGACGACCCGGTTGCGTCCGGCGTCCTTGGCTTCGTAAAGCGCCTGATCGGCACGGTCAAGCAGCCTGTCGATGTTGAGGTCCATCGTTGTCGCGGTGGAGACGCCAATGGAGGTGGTGAAGCGCACCAAGGGCTTGCCGTTCACGTAGACATCGGCATCGGCCACCGCGCGGCGCAATCGTTCGGCGACTTCGATTGCCGTCTCGTGGCCCGTTTCCGGAAGCAGGACGCAGAACTCTTCGCCGCCAAGACGGCCGACCACGTCTTCCTCGCGCAAGGTGTCCCGGCAGACTCCGACCAGGGTCTTCAGGGCCAGGTCGCCGACGTGGTGGCCATGGCGGTCGTTGACCAATTTGAAGTGGTCCAGGTCAAGGGCCAGCACCGACAACTTGCCGCCGTATCGGCGGATGCGTGCCAATTCCTGCTGAGCCAGTTCCAGAAAGTGGCGTCGATTGGCGCAACCGGTCAGGGCGTCGGTGTGTGCTTCCCGGGCGAGTTTCAGTTCCAGTTCCTTGCGCTCGGTGATGTCCTGGATGACGCCGAGCACTTCGGTCGGTTCGGGTGCCGTCACATCCTGAAGAGTGCCGATCAGCTTGGGTTGGGGGTCCGGGCCATCTAGCAGGACGGTGCCCATGCCATGCACCACGCGTAGCTTGCCGTCGGGCAATATGATCCGGAACTCGATGTCGAAGCCACTGCCTTTCTGGGGTTGACCAAACAGACTGGCCACTTTCTCACGGTCGTCGGGATGGATCACTTCGAGGAAGCTGTTGTGGCTGGGCAACATGATCTGCGGTTCATAGCCGAGGATGCGGTAGGTTTCGTCCGACCATTTCATCTCCCCTGTCGCCACATCCCATTCCCAGTGGCCGAGGTGTGCGATGGACTGGGCGATCTTCAGGCTGAATTCGCTCTTGCGCAGTGCCTCTTCGGTTGCCTTGATCCGCCGGTAGGTGCGCGCGTTCTCAATGGCCAGGCCGCAGACGCCGGCCACGCTCAGGGCCAGGTTGAGATAGCGGTCGCGGTAGTTCGGAAATGCCAGTCGATCGGCAATGATGACCGCCAGGGTTTCATCCCCACGCCGGATGCGCAGCAGAAATCCCGTACCCGAATCGGTCCAGGTCCAGTCACGTTCCAGGGCGTCGACTTGCCGCGACAACTCGGTAGGCAACCTGCCAGCCGATTGTGCCTGGCCGCCTTCGAAGCGCAGGTAATGGAAATCCTTCGGAGCGAACAACATGTGGAACATTTCCTCGATGGCGGCAATGACCTCGCCTTCGTCCTTCAGAAACGCCAGCCGACCCGTGATATCCATGGCCGCAACATGGTCGGCGAGTTCACGGGCACGCTCGCGTACGCCTGCCTGCACCCGTCGGTTTTCCTCGGCAAGGCGCCATTCGGCGACGATGCGGCCGAGTTGCAGTCGGGTGTAATCCAGACCCACGGCCAGTCGGCTGGCAGGCAAGTCGGTCACCTTGGCGAGTTCGGCGAGCTTGCGTGCGGCCTCGGAGTCGACGCCGGTATCGAGCAATAG
>JARLJM010000125.1 GCA_031291185.1 Parasulfuritortus sp.
GCACAGCCCTTGCCGGGAAGACACGCAAGGCCGGATTCGACTCGGTTGACTTCAGCAACGTATTCGAGATCGTCAAGCAGCAGGAAAACGGCGAGCGGGCCTACCCGGTCTTTCTGATGGTCGCCCGGAAAAGCTGATTATCCGTGCCGACGCTGATCCAGGCGGCCATCATGCGGTCGTCTGGACAGCGGACGACACCTGCCGATCGATCGCCATCCCCCTCAGATACTTCAGCACCGGCAAGGTCGAAGCACTCTCCAGCGCGTTGTAACCGCCCGACGTTTCCTTGCCGAGGTCGGCCCCCGCTTCCACCAGTCGCTTGAGCACCTCCAGCTTGCCCGTGGAAGCGCTATAGATGGCGCAGGTGGCGCCGTTGACGTTCTGATTATCCACGTCCCCGCCGCGTGAAATCAGCAGCGACACCAGCTCCGGATCGCCATGGACGCAGGCGAACCAGAGCGCATGGTGATCGTCGTCGTTGACGTGGTTGGGATCGGCTCCCAGCGCGAGCAGTTCCTCCACCAAACCGCGTTCGCCCTTGAGGGCCGCCATCATGAGCGGCGACATGCCATTGTCAACGCGGGCATGGATGCTGTCGGCGGAAAAATCCTGCTGACCCAGCCAATGCGTCAGCGCCGGGCTCGGCACCGCAACCGGCGCCGGCGCGGTGAATTGTTCCCAGGCCAGCCAACCGCCGGCCAGGTTGTAGACCCGTTTTAAACCGAAACCGGCGATGAACTGACAAATGTCCCGGCTGCTGTTGCCGTGGTAGCAGTAAACCAGCACGGGCCGTTCCCGTTTGCGGCTCTTGAACAAGTCCTGGAGCGCAGCATCGGAAATCGGCTGCGCAGCGTCAAGATGGCCGCGGGCGAAGCTGGCGGGGTCGCGGATATCGAAAATGAGCAGATCCTCCTCGGTGCTCAGGGCCGGGACTTCGGCCGGGTGTATGTCGTGATAACTCATGTCCTGTCTTCTCCGTATCGATGGCTCAAACGGGCATGGAGGCCCGCAATAGTTGTTTGAATGATTTCATCACCGGCTTGGGTATATAGGCCTCGGCCCGCACGCGCCAGTCATGGATGCGTCCGGCCGATGCGGCATCCGAGTCACGCCGTGCGGTCGCGATGAGCACATGAACCCCCGCGTCCAGACCCTGTCCGGCCCGATCCTTGACCACACCGTAGACAGCCGTCAGCGCGGCCTTGTCCGCCTCGCCCATCTTGCATTTGGCATCGAGTATCTTGAGCATGATGGCCGTCACGCAATCCAGATGGATTGGCTCGAAAACAAACCCGCGTGCCCACCCGGTAGCCGGGTGCGACGACAGGGAACGGGGATGGACGGCATCCCACAGCGCCTTGAAACGGCTATCCAGTTCGGAAAGCTCCCGGTCAGTCTCGTCCAGTTTGGAAAACCCGACGCGGGGGGAGAGGACGCCGCTATCCAGCGACTGCTTCAGCTGTTCCCGCCGCGCATACACCTCGGCGATGCGGCCTTTGACCAGTTGTATTTCCTGTTCGGAGTCCATGGCGTGACTGTCGGAAAATCGATTCGATCACCTCTTTCCGCAATAACCGTACCAGCTCAGGCGAACAAGCTAACCCTTTGTTTTATTGACACATCAAAAACACGAACCGTGTCGTTCATGTTCCAGACGCCTGAATTGGTTGGAATAGCGACAGCGCCAATCCAGCCGGATCAATTCATTTCGCGCAGGCGCGGCAGATGGATATGCCAGCGAATCGCCGCCAAGCGGATGGCCACTGTGCCGAACATGGCCAGCATCAGCGCCAGATTGTGTTCGACACCCACATCATCCAGCCCGATCAGCATCAACGCCCCCACCAGCGAGGCCGTGGCATAGATGTCGGTGCGGAAGATCAGCGGCACCTCGTTACACAGGATGTCGCGGATCACCCCGCCGAAGACAGCGGTGATCATGCCCATCAGCGCGGCAATCAGCCAGGGCACATCCAGATTGAGTGCAACACGGGTACCGATCACGGTGAACAGCGCCATGCCCAATGCATCCGGAATTAGGAAAAAATTCTTCGGCACCCGTAGATGCCGGATCAGGAAAAAGGTCAGCGTGCTGGCCACCAACCCCACCGCCACATAGGTCGCATCGTGCACCCAGTAGACCGGCAGCCGACCCAGCAGCAGGTCGCGTACCGTGCCGCCGCCGATGCCGGCGATGACCGCGATCACCAGCACGCCGAACATGTCGAGTTCGCTGCGCCGGGCCTCAAGGGTCGCCGTGATGGCACACACGGAAACGGCACAGAGATCAAGGATGTAAATCAGGGACATGACAGGGTCAGGAAAGGATTACGGAACGGAAACGGCACGAACAAGGCCGCGATTGTACCGCCCTATTCGACCGACCTCGACGAGAGCCGGTAGACCTTGTGTGCAACCCTCTCATGCGGATCGGCCTCGAATATCTGTTCGACATGCACCAGTTCGATCTCGAAATCGGTCTCGTACAAGCTGACGATTTCGGCATCCGCCTCAAGACTTTTCATCGGCGATGCCCCCGCGTCCGGCATCTCGGTCGTCAGGATGAAAACCTTGCCGGAGGTCGGCAGGATCAACTTCAAATGGGCCACATAAAGCAGGCGCACGTCCTCGGGGAAGGCAGTCAGCGCAGCACGGTCGTACACCGCATCGATCCGGCCAAGTTCGCTGCCCGTCAAGGCGAAGTAATCGCCGCACAGGATGCTGACCCGGCCGGCCTGCCAGAGCGTGAACGGGCCGACCGGCCGCCGGGTCGGACGCAGGCGGTTTTCCCTGAAAAAGGCCTGAACCGCGACCGGACTCAACTCGACACCGATGACCTCATGACCCTGCTGCGCCAACCAGAGCATGTCCAGGCTTTTGCCGCACAGCGGGACGAAAATCCGGCTGGCCGCAGCGAGCCCGAGCACTGGCCAGAAGCGGGCCAGGAGCGGGTTGACCGCCGACTGATGAAATCCGGTCTGCCGGTCATGCCAGCATTGCAGCCAGTTCGCATTGTCGCGGTCGGTCAGGACGGCGGCATGGGGAGCGACGGCTTCGAACAGTTCGGGACAGCCTGGCATGAATGCATGCTCCAAGCGAAAACGCAGTTGTGGATCAGAAATATTCCGATCAAACGGGCACAACTCATCTCGGGAAGAGGCATGCGGGCCGGAAAGGCACTCGTGGACGACATCCCCAGACAGCGGGGACCGGGTCAGGTTAACACCGATCGAGACAGAAACGGCGAGGTCGATGACAGCAGGAGCAAGGCGAATCCAGCAAAACACAAAGCAGACCGGCCAAAGGGCCGGACATTATCGAAACGGTCATGCTTTATCTCAGATCAAGCGATTCAGTCGACTCCGGAGTGAGCCCACCCGTCGAACCGTCCTCGTCGCAGCCATTGCATCCGAGTCGAGAACAAAGGCGATCCAGACTGATCAATGACAGCAATCTCGAAGGGTCTTCCGGATTCACCAGATTACGCACCACACCCACCGTCAGCATGCCAATGGTTGCGGTCATATCGCGAAGCGGCTGGATGTCGTTCTGCTCGACTTCCGGGATATCGCCAAGCGAGTCGACCAGAAGTCCCATACAGGTTTTGCCCTGGGTGCGAATGACCACGATATGGTTCGAGGAAGTACGCTCTTCGGAGTTCGGAATGAGGCCATGCAGCCGCATGACCGTGATGATCTTGCCCTGGTAGCTTTTGAAACCCGCCACAAGTTCGCCGTTACTGCCGGTGGGCGGCACCAGGCCGTCATCATTGATCGCCTCGACCACGTCGCTGGCCATGACACCGAGCCAGTGACCGCCGATGTAGAAGGTGGCGATCTCCACGCTGTTCGTTCCTCCACTGCGCCGCATCCGTGCATCGCGCGCATGCGAACGCTTTACGGCGCCCGAGCCGGATCGTATATCGCCCAGCGGAAATGCGCACACGGCGGAGATGTCATTTAGGTAACCATCGGACGTCTTGTATTCGCGATAACCAGCCGACATGGCTGCGCCCACGGCGAAATGATGTCCGTCGATGGCGATGATCCGGGAATGGCCCTTGCCGCTAGCCAGCCCGGAAACGCCGGCATCATGACCAAAGTGCTTCCCGACTTCGAATCGCTTGTCGGTACTGGCGATGATCTTGCCATCACGCCGGGCAAACAACGCGAACGCATCCTTGACCACATTACCTGTGTCGTCGCGTGGCATGGCATCGTTCAACATCGCCTCGAACTGGAGCGCTGCGTCAAAAACAATCCCGACACCGCCCACCGTGCTATTGCCATCGGGATGGCGGACTGCCGCGGCATAGAGGTAGGTCGGCCGATTGTCGTAGAGCGGTGTAGGCACGAAGTCGGACACCGCATAGCCCTGTGAAGTCAGGATGAGCAGTGAGCGGCCGACCCATTCCTCATTCAATAACCTGCCAACCAGTTCACGGTATTCCGGCTTCGAAACGGCAATCACCTTGCCTCTGGCATCGAACAGGATCAGGTTTTCGTAAACCGTGTACAGGTTGTTGATGTAAACCAGGACTTCGGCGCACAGGGCTGCATCCGACGGGTTGATGACCGATTGGGCCAGAACCCGACGAAAGGTGGCATTCAGGGCCCACCAGCGGCAATCATTGGCCCGTTCGTAGAGGTTGCGATCCATGACATCAATGGCGAACGAGGCTCGACTGAGGCTGTTCTGCAGGATCGTCGCCACCACTGTCTGGTGCAGGTTACTGATGGATTGCTCGAACACTGACTGGGTCTTGCGCCCGGTGTTGGAAATTTCCCAGAGCAGTATCTTGGAAAAGTTGGCATTGTCGCGCTTGTTGTCCACCTGACGGACCGAACCGTTCCATACCGAGCAATTGAGGTCCTGCTGGATTTTTTCCGCCTGCCGCGGGATGTTGCGAAGCTCCTCCGAAAAGAAGTCCGGATGTTGCATGACTGCGTCCATCACGGTGGCGTCGATATTGGACAACAACGTCGAATCGTCGCGATCAAAGGCAAACTCTACTGGCAGCAAACCGACGCCGATCCAGCCCGGCCCCATGTAGCCCTGGTAACCATGGGTCTGACATGAGACGGCAAGATATTGGCGGCCGGCAAACCGGACCAGCTCGCCAGTGGCGCTTAACGCGAGGACCGGAAGCTGCGCGCCAACTGGCAACTGAATGGCCGAAGAGCTTGCGATCACGACACCCTCCGGCGTGACGCAAGACAGTACCGTCCAGTCATCCGGCTGCACGAGCTTGCTGAAAATACCGCGCATTTCGTTGTCCAGCCGGAACACCAGCGCCAGGACGCCGGCAGCCTCGCCGCCTTTGTCCTTGACCCGGCAGGCGTAGACCAGGCGCTGCTGTCCGGGACGCAGGAAATCGGCCTCGCCGTAATATTCAACATAGGGACTGGCGGTCGCCATGGCTTCGGTTATCAATGGACACTGGCTCATCTGGGCCGGCGTGTCTTTAAGACGGGCGCGAATGTTGCCGCTCTGATCGAAAAGTACGATGTCCGAATAGACAGAGTACTTGGCCACATACTCCTTGAAGCGCTCTTGCATCGCACTCGGGTCCGCATCCGGGTCGGCAAGGAAATCGCCGACATCGTCGTCAGCTGCCAGGAAACCGATATCAGCAGTCCGCTCGAACAGGTTCCGGACCAGGATATCAATGGCGTTCTGGGTTTTGGCACGCAAGTCGGCCCGTGTCTTGTTGCTCGTCTCCAGGGCCAGGTGATCAAGCAGGGCGCCGGTCAGACGCGCAAAGGCTTCCCGCGTGCCGTTCATGCCGCCTGCCGTGCCACTTAACTGGCCAAGCAGGGTCAGGGTATCCCACGACGCCTGCAACTGGCCGAGTTCCTCGCGATATTCCTCGACCCCCCGCATGTAGCGAACCAGCTTGCCCAGACTTGAGTCGATCGCATCGTTCTTGTTAAGCGACATTGCACTACCTCGATTGTGAGATTGGGTGCGTCTGCGACCGTAGTCATGTCCCAGGCAGACGCAACAATCTGATCTCTTATGCAATTTGCGTTCCAAACCAGAACAGACCGCCAGAGCAGGCATCGCGGTGCATTGGTATTATCTGATGCCGTCTACTGGACGGGATTTTGTCGGAATCGTTACATCGATCATGCATTGGCCGCAGGCCCTGAGGGGACCTCCACACATCGCCCAAAGACCGCCGGAAAGGCCCGTATTGATGATGAACGCAAGGTATGAGAGGGTTGCGATTGCATCACCACTGGAGAACCCCATATGCAAAACCCGATTACCGCCGCGCAGGCCGTTGGCCAGCGCTTCGCAGCGAGGAAGTGGCTCATGGTTACGCTATGGTGTTCATGTACAGTCCTGCTGGCCGGCCTTCAGTTGCTGAATGGGGGTATTTCTGGCGGTGTTCTGCAGAAGCTGCCCGAGGCCTTGCGTATCGGCGCAGCAGGTACGTCAGCGATCATCCTTGGAAACCTGTTCCTGCAGTGGATTCGGGAAATGACCAACCGACAGCCATCGGCGGATGCCAGCCAGATCCGGCGTCGGCTCGATACCGATTCCAACACTGGTACCAACGAAAATTCGCGTGGGCATACTGCGGCCGATGAACTGGCAAGTCCAGACTGACATGCGGCGCAATGCCGTTCGGGCGGCTGCGCAACTCGCCCTTCGGGCTCAGCCAATCCACCTGACTCGCTTCATCTCCGAAAT
The DNA here is from genome assembly GCA_031291185.1 of Parasulfuritortus sp. Taxonomy (GTDB): domain Bacteria; phylum Pseudomonadota; class Gammaproteobacteria; order Burkholderiales; family Thiobacillaceae; genus Parasulfuritortus. The sequence goes on from JARLJM010000125.1 coordinate 6,700, forward strand.
CACTTTGTCGACGAAGTTGTTCAGGACATCCGATCCGTTCTGACTAAGCAGCCCGAAAACATTCAGTTCCTCGGACCACGCCGGAACCGATTCATGCGGCCGTCTGATCGACACGCGAACACGAATGGCCCGCTCCCCGTTAACGAGATAGCGTGCCGCCACCGGTTCGATTACAAGTGTCGCTTCGGTGCCATCGCTGACGCCATGCTCAGCCAATGCCTTCTTAAGGCGAGGAACCGCCACCTTCTCCAGAAGCTTTGACAAAACAAAGATGGATTTCTGTGCATCGTCTTTTTCTTGGTCCGAAATTGACGGCGCCGCCATGTATCCATTCTTTGAAATCGCGATTTTCAGGGCATCGTTCTTGACCCAGACCACATGTACCGAAGTCAGCCTGGTATCGCTGATAAAATCATCCGGCGCGGAAACGACCGGGGCGCCGACGCATCCAGCCAGGAGCAGTGCAGCGCACAGCCCCAACCACCAACCCAATATCTTCATCAGCCGCACGCGGTACAGAAGTCGCAGCCGTCCTAGCAAATCACCGTCTCGTTGCC
>JARLJM010000126.1 GCA_031291185.1 Parasulfuritortus sp.
AAGCTGGATGGCGAGCGGGCCGAAGCGCTGGCAAGGCTGTTGACACAACATGAGGGTCGTCATTCCCGCGTCCCACAGGGATTCCCTTCGGTCACAGGCGGAAATCCAGATGGGGAAAACAATTGGATTCCCGCCTGCGCGGGAATGACGGGCTCGGATTGGTCTGATCTGCAGTCGGTCTTCTTGACCGGAGAAGGCGAGCCGCGGTCGCGCAAACCCGGCGCGACGCTGGACAAGCGGCTGGGCGCTAACCGGGCTGCGCGTTTCCTCGAACTCCATGCGGTGCTGGCCGATCGCCTGATCCAGGCGAGACACGCGCTGGAAGAACAGTCCGCCCTGCGCCTGAACAGGCTGGCCCTGATCGCCGGGGTCGATCTGATCGCGCATTACCAGGCCATCAAGCAGGAACGCGACGGCCTGGACTTTACCGATGCCGAATGGCTGGCCCTGCGCCTGCTGTCCGACCCGGAGGAATCTGCCGCGCTGCTGGCCAAGCTGGATGCGCGCTGGAAGCACCTGCTGCTGGACGAGTTCCAGGATGCCAATCCGCTGCAATGGCACATTCTCTCGGCCTGGCTGTCGGCCTACGACGGCGACCTGGATCGGCCGACGGTGTTCGTGGTCGGCGACCCGAAGCAGTCCATCTACCGTTTTCGCCGGGCCGAGCCGCGCATCTTCGGGATGGTCGGGGCCTGGCTGGAGCGGCATTTCGGGGCACGCACCCTGCACCAGAACGAGACCCGGCGTTGTGCACCGCATGTGGTGGCCTGGGTCAATGCGGTGTTTGGCGGGTTGGAGGATGCGTATCCGGGGTTTGTGCCCCACACCGCGCATCAGACTGGTCTGGCCGGGCGGTGCGAACTGATCGTTTCGCCAGTGGCCACATGCGCCTCTGAAAGTGATGGAGCAGAGAACCGGTTGCGCGATCCGCTGACCGAGCCGCCGCCCGCCGCGCCGGACCGGCGTGCGGAAGAGGCCGCACGTGTGGCGCAACGCATCCTCGATATCGTCGGCCACCTGACGGTAGCGGAAGACGGTGGCCGGCCGGCGCGGTTCGGCGACATCCTGATTCTTTCTGCCAGCCGGACCGGGCTTGAGGTGTTCGAAGACGCCTTCAAGACGGCGGGCATTCCCTATCTCGGTAGCCGACGGGGTGGTCTGCTGGATGCGCTGGAAGTGGCTGATCTGCTTGCCGTGCTGGGTTTTCTGGTCATGCCGCACGACAACCTCAAGCTGGCCCATGCCCTTAAAAGTCCGCTGTTCGGTTTCTCCGATGCCGACCTCGTTGCCGTGCGAGATGCCGGCGATGGCCCGTGGCTGGCGCGCCTGGAGAGCTGGGTGGCGAGCGGAAATGCGCCGGCGCAGGCCGTCCGCGCCATGACGTTGCTGGACGACTGGCGGTCGGTGGCCGGGCATGTGCCGCCGCATGATTTGCTGGACCGGATTTTTCATTCGGGCGAGGTCGAGGCGCGCTATGCCGCTGCCGTGCCCGACCGGCTGCGGCCGTCCGTGCTGGCCAATCTGCGCGGCCTGCTGGAGTTGAGCCTGAGCCTGGGCAGCGGCCGCTTTCCCAGCTTGCCCCGGTTCCTGGACGAGTTGCAGGTCTTGCAGCGCCGGGCCGGCGACGAGGCGCCGGACGAACCGCCGGCGGCGACCGGCGATGTGGTGCGCATGCTGACCATCCACGCCGCCAAGGGCCTGGAAGCGCCAGTGGTGTTTCTGATCAAGGCCGACGAGGAGCGGCGCAGCCGGGATCATTACGGGGCGTTGCTGGACTGGCCGCCGGGCGAGGTGCGGCCCGGTCATTTCTCGGTGTACGGCCCTGCGGAATGGCGCGGCTACGCCCGTCAGCCCCTGTTCGATCAGGAGCGCGACCAGGAAGAAAGGGAAACCCTCAATCTGCTCTACGTCGCCATGACCCGGGCCCGGCAGGCCTTGATCGTCAGCGGGCTGGAAGGGGCGAAGGACGGGACCTGGCTGGCGCGCTTGCAAGCGGGTCTGGAGCAGGCGGACTTCATCGGACTGCCTGAGATGCGGTTTGAGGATTCTGTCACTCCTACTCAGGCGGGAATCCAGCCCGTGAACTCGGCTCCCACCGGCGTGGGAATGACGGTTTCAGGCATCGGTCGCCGCCGTCCCCCAACTACGGCTGAAATCGCCTTCGGCATCCAGGTTCATCGCTATCTGGAACTCGCGACGACAGGGCAGACCGATGCAGCCATCCGCAGCGATCTCGGTCTCGATGATGGGCAGTTTCAGGCCGTCCAGGTAACCGCTCAGGCCATGTTGCTTGGCCCGCAATCCAGCCGCTTTTTTGCGGCCGGCCGGGGCCTTAACGAACTGGAATATGTCGCTGACGATGGTCAGCTTCGGCGCATCGACCGTTTGGTCGAATTCGATGACGAGGTCTGGGTGCTGGACTACAAGACCGGTGGCCTCGACGAACCGGATTTGAACCGCCGTGCCGCGTCCTACCTCGATCAATTGGCGGATTACCGGCGGGCGGCGGCGGTGCTCTATCCCGGCAAGACGGTACGCAGCGCTTTATTGTTCGGCGATGGGCATCTGCACGAAGTGAAGTAATCCTCTCCGCGCTAAAATGGGCGCAAGAACAACCCGAGGACACCGCTCATGCCCGTCAATCTCGCTGCACCCGATCCCGCTTCCCTGTTGTCAGTCCCCGGCGTCGAGCTGGGCATCGCCTCCGCCGGCATCAAGAAATCCGGCCGCAAGGACGTTCTGGTCATGCAGCTCGCCCATGACTCGGAAGTGGTCGGGGTATTTACCCAGAACCGTTTCTGCGCCGCGCCAGTCACTGTGTGCAAGGAACATCTGCACGGTGAGGACGGCATCCGCGCGCTGGTGGTCAACACCGGCAATGCCAACGCCGGCACCGGCGAAGACGGCCTGCGCCGGGCTCGAGAGACCTGCGCCGCCGTGGCGGAAAACCTGAACATCAAGCCGCAGCAGGTTCTGCCTTTTTCCACCGGTGTGATCCTGGAGCCGCTGCCCCACGACAAGATCATCGCCGCCCTGCCCGCGGCCTTCGCCGATTTGAAAGCGGCCAACTGGGCCGCCGCCGCCGAGGCGATCATGACCACCGACGTCGTCGCCAAGGCTGCCTCGCGCAAAGTCGCAATGAACGGCCAGGATTTCGCCCTGACCGGCATCGCCAAGGGCTCGGGCATGATCCACCCGAACATGGCGACCATGCTGTCCTTCGTCGCCACCGATGCGCCGGTGTCGTGCGAGGCGCTGGAAGCGATCCTGAGATATGCGGTGAACAAGTCGTTCAACTGCATCACCGTCGACGGCGACACCTCGACCAACGATTCCTGCATCCTGATCGCCACCGGCGCGACCGAAGCCCCGGTGATCATGGACGACGGCGATCCGCGCTTCCCGACCCTGCGCGACGTGGTCACCGAAGTCATGATCCAGCTCGCCCAGGCCATCGTCCGGGATGGCGAAGGCGCGACCAAGTTCATGGCGATCCGGGTCGAGGGCGGCCGCGACGAGGCCGAGTGCAAGCAGATCGCCTATGCGGTGGCCAAGTCGCCACTGGTGAAAACAGCCTTCTTCGCCTCCGACCCCAATCTGGGCCGGATCCTGGCGGCAGTGGGCTACGCCGGCGTGGCTGATCTCGATGTCGATAAGATCAAGCTGTGGCTCGGCGGCGTGATGGTGGCCGAAAACGGTGGCCGCTCGCCCAGCTACCAGGAGGCCGAAGGCCAGCGGGTCATGGCCGCGCCGGAGATCGAGGTCCGCCTCCACCTGGGCCGGGGCGATGCCGTGGCCACGGTGTGGACCTGCGATTTCTCCTATGACTATGTGAAGATCAACGCGGAGTACCGGACTTGAACGAAGAAGACGAGACTGATTTCAGCTATCAGGTCAGTCCCGAGCTGGCCATTCTGCTGTCGCGCGCCAACGAGGTTCTGGCCCGGCTGGAACCCTGGCTGCCGCCGGCACCACCGCGCATCGACTGGAAAACCACACTGGCCTGCCGTTGGCGGCGCGGCCCGTTGCAGGGCTGGCTGCAACCGCTGGAACAACTCAATTGCCCGCCGTGGACGGCGCTTAAAGGTATCGACGAACAGAAAAAATCGATCGAGCGCAACCTGCGCCAGTTCGTCGCCGGCCTGCCGGCCAACCACGTCCTGCTCACCGGCAGCCGGGGCTGCGGCAAGTCGTCTCTGGTCAAGTCATTGCTGCCTCGCCTGGCCAAGAAAGGCCTGCGCATGGTCGAAGTGGACAAGGATGACCTGGTTCACCTGCCTGACATCGTGGCGCGCATTTCCGCACAGCCGTTCCGCTTCGTCATCTTCACCGACGACCTGTCGTTCGAGACCGGCGAGGCGGCGTACAAGCCGTTGAAAGCCGCACTGGACGGCTCTCTGGCTGGTCTGTCGGCCAATGTGCTGATCTGTGCCACGTCCAATCGCCGCCACCTGATGCCGGATTACATGGCGGAAAATATGGAGACCAAATACGTCGGCAGCGAGGTCCATCCGGGCGAGAGCACTGAGGAGAAGGTCTCGCTGTCGGATCGCTTCGGGCTGTGGCTGTCGTTCTATCCATTCGACCAGGACCAGTACCTGGCCATCGCCGAAGGCTGGGTGGCGGAACTGGGTGGTACCTGGGCTGAACCGGCCCGGCTGGAGGCGCTGCAATGGGCCACCTTGCGCGGCGGGCGTTCGGGGCGCATCGCCCGGCAGTTCGCGGCGGACTGGGTGGGCCGACAGGGATTGAAACGTTGAGCCGGATTGAAGTCGCCGCCGCCGTGATCGAACGCCCGGATGGCACCTTTCTCATGGCCAGCCGCCCGGAAGGCAAGGTCTACGCAGGCTGGTGGGAGTTTCCCGGCGGCAAGGTGGAAGCCGGCGAGACGGCGCGACAAGCGCTCGACCGAGAACTGCAGGAAGAACTGGGCATCACCGTGAAAACCGCCTACCCCTGGCTCAATCGCGCCTTCGATTACGAACATGCGCGAGTCATGCTGCGCTTTTTCCGGGTGACTGCCTGGGACGGCGAGCCGCATCCGCACGAGGGCCAGGGCGGGCTGGCCTGGACCCACGCCGCGCATCCGGATGTCGAGCCGATCCTGCCCGCCAATGGGCCGATTCTGCGTGGTCTTGAACTACCGCTGGTTTATGGCATCTCGACGGCGAGTGAACTGGGCGTGGAGGTCTTTCTGGCCCGACTGGAAGCGGCCTTGATCAATGGCTTGCGGCTGGTCCAGTTGCGCGAGAACAGCCTGCCGGCGGCTGAACTGGCCGTGTTGGCTGATCGGGTCGCCGCGATGTGCCGTCAATACGATGCCCGCTTGATGATCAACAGCGACGTTGATCTGGCGGCCAGGCTTGGCGTGGGCGTGCATCTGACTTCGAAACAGTTGTCGAACCTGGCGGCCAGGCCTGATCTGGCTTGGGTCGGCGCGTCCTGCCACAATGCCGAAGAACTGGACCGGGCCGCGGCCTTCGGCGCGGACTTCGTGGTGCTGAGCCCGGTGTTGCCGACGCCGTCCCATCCGGGTGAGGCGCATCTGGGCTGGGACAGGTTCATGAATTTGATCCGGGATTACGCCCTGCCGGTCTATGCCTTGGGCGGTTTGTCGGTCGATGGGATGGACGCGGCCCGACAAGCCGGTGCACACGGCATCGCAATGAGGAGTGGCGCATGGAAAAGTTGAAACTGCCCCGCTGGCTGTTTCCGGTTCTGGTGATCGTGCTGATCGCCGGCGTGGTGGCGGCGAATCGCTATCTCCAGCCGGCGAAACCTCCGTTGTCGATCATCTGTCCGAATTTGCAGAATGGGTGTCATGCCCAGTTGGGTGGCCACGAGATAACATTTGGCGTCCAGGGGGAACTCAAGGTGCTGTCGCCCTTCGAGGTGTGGGTCAAGGCGCCGGAGGCGAAGGAGGTCCAGGCTAGCTTCGCCATGAAGGACATGGATATGGGCTTCAATCTCTACACCCTGCGGCCCGATCCACAAGGGGGGTTCCGCGCCCGGGTGACCCTGCCGGTGTGCGTGTCCGGGCGCCGTGATTGGTTCATGATTCTGGATGTCGACGGACAGAAAATATCGCTGCCTTTTGTCACGGAGTTGTAATCAAGCGGTGTGATCTTGCGCTTATAATCGCGGCATCGGCGGTCGTAGCGACCTTCTGGAGGCATGACAGTGGAACACACATACAAACAGTTCGACACCGAGCTTGAAGCGGTACGTGCCCGCGTACTGGAAATGGGCGGACTGGTCGAGGATCAGGTCAGCAAGGCTATCGAGGCCCTGGTAACCCAGAACTCGGAACTGGCCGACCAGGTCGTGGCCAACGATGTCCGGGTCAACGCGCTCGAAGTCAGCAGCGACGAGGCCTGCACCCAGATCATTGCGCGCCGCCAGCCTACGGCCAGCGACCTGCGCATGATCCTGACCATCATCAAGACGATTACCGACCTGGAGCGGATCGGCGACGAGGCCGCCAAGATCGCCCGATT
>JARLJM010000127.1 GCA_031291185.1 Parasulfuritortus sp.
TCGCCGAACGGCTGATTGGCCGTCACCAGGAGCGATCGGCGTTCATAACGTGCGCCGATCAGTTCGAAGAGGACGCTGGTTTCGGCCTGATCCTTGGTGACATAGGCGAGATCGTCGCAGATCAGCAGATGGTATTTGTCCAGCTTGAGGAGTGCGGATTCAAGTTCGAGATTGCGCCTCGCCACCTGGAGCTTCTGGACGAGATCGGTGGTGCGGGTGAACAGCACCCGCCAGCCATTCTCGACGAGGGCGAGGCCGAGGGCGGCCGCCAAGTGGGTCTTTCCACCGCCGGGTGGACCGAACATGATGATATTGGCGCCTTTGTCCAACCAGCTGTCGCCAGCGGCTAAGGCCATGATCTGCGCCTTGCTGACCATCGGCACGGCGTCGAAGTCGAAGCTCTCCAAGCTCTTTCCCGGCGGCAGACGCGCCTCATCGAGATGGCGTTCGATGCGACGGCGCGCACGCTCGGCGATTTCATGTTCGGCCAGAGCGGCAAGGAAGCGCGCCGCCGGCCAGCCTTCCTTGTCAGCGCGGGCAGCGAAGTCCGGCCACAGGGTCTTGATGGCCGGTAACCTGAGATCGTTGAGGATCAGGCTGAGGCGAGCGGTATCAATCGGCTCGGCGGCGGTCATGCGGCGCCTCGCAAGCATAGCTCCTCGGCCTTTCCGGTTATCAACGCTCCACTGGAGCGTTGATCCGGCTGCGCCGTCACCTCCAAGCCCATCATGATGGTGCCGAGTTCATCGTAATCGCTGAGCGGCGTCAGCTTGACGACGATATTGGGCACGGTGCTGCTATCCGGTTTGAACCGTTCTTGCAGTGCCTTGAGGTCAGGGAGCCGTCCGGCCTCGAGATCGGCCGCCAGGTATCCGGCCAGTTCGGCTTCGCAAGCCCGCTCGTGAGCCAACGCCAGCAGTTCCACCATGATCTTGCAAGCGATACGGGGTGTTTGCACCACCAGGAGCGCGTCGAAGGTTCTGGCATAGGCCTGCCGCGGGAAGAGCTGGTCGCGATAGACCAGATTGAGCAGCGCCATCGGCTTGCAGCGTAGGGAATGGATGATATGTCGATAATCGATGACGTGACCATGCTTGCGGTCCAGATGCGGACGCCCACGCGCCAAGGTCATCAGGGGCGTGCCACCGATGAACAGGTCTAACCGGTCATCAAACAGTCGAACCCGCAACCGATGCCCGATGAGACGCGATGGCACCGTGTAGAGCACTTTGCGCAGAGTAAAACTACTTGAGGAGGTCACATGGATCAGGATCTCTTCGAAGTCTGCCGTTCGGCGGGCCGGAAGCGCCTGCAGCACCGCCCGTTCGACGTCGATACGCTTGCTGATGCGGGCATTCCGTCGGCTGGCGATCTCGCCAACGAAGAGGCGATAGGAGGCCAGGGTGTCGAAGTCGCGGGAACCACGGAGCAGGACGGCGTCCTCGACCGCGTTCTTCAGATGGCCGTTCGGGCTCTCGATCGATCCGTTCTCATGGGCGATGCCTTTGTTGTTGCGGGTCGGTGTCATCCCATAATGGGCGCACAAGGCCTCGTAACGTTCCGTCAGATCCTGCACCGCCACCGCGTCGAGATTGCGGAAAGCGGCCGACAGGCTGTCGCTACGATGTTCGCGCGGGACCCCTCCCAGCGCCCACAGGGCATTTTGCAGGCCCTCGGCCAAGGCGACGTAGCTCTCGCCGCCCAGCACGACATGAACATGTTCGAACCCGCAATAGGCCAGACGAAAATGGTAAAACAGGTGATCGAGGGGCTGCCCGGCGATCCTGATGGCGAGATCGCCCATGTCGGTAAAATCCGACAACCCCATAAGGCCAGGTTCATGAACCTGCCGGAAGATCACCTCCTGATCCGGGCCGTTAATAGCTCGCCAACCGCGGATCCGACGCTCCATCGTCCGGCGGACACCGTCGCCGAGATCAGGGTGTCGTCGGAGCATTTCTTCGAAAATGGCAATAGGTCGCAACCCAGGAGCGGCCTTCATCATCGGAACGATCTCGGCGTCCCAAACAGCGATCAGGGGATCTGGCCGGCGGCGGTCGCGGGAAACTCTTTTCTGGGAGGGAAGGCGTTGGTCTTGCTCAAGGCGATAACCGGTTGCGGTGCTAAACCCGGACTTGGCCGCCGAAATCTGCGACGTCTCCGTCTGACGGAACTTCATGTAAAACCTCGTTTGGCAGTCGGTGATGTGGCGCCCGGGCAAGGTCAAGTTCCTCATGAGACTGAGAAAAACCAGACCATACCCGAACCATCGCTACTGCCAGAGGCGCCCCGTTGGGGGCGAAAATTTTCTGGGGTTGGGGATATCCCCAACCCCAGAAAATTCTCATCCTGATTGTCGCTGGACTCTCACCTTGATTGTCGCGCGGCAGA
>JARLJM010000128.1 GCA_031291185.1 Parasulfuritortus sp.
CCCCAGCAAAGCCTGCAAAAAGAGACCACCATCCGCATCGATACGGCACGACTGGACCAGGTACTCAATCTGTCCGGCGAGATAGGCCTGACCAAAAACCGCATCAGCAACCTGAAATCGCAAATACTGCACGGCCGCACCGATCCCGACACCATCAAGGCGCTCGACTTGGCGGTCAGCCAACTCGACCTGCTGGTATCCGATCTGCAGAACGCGGTGATGAAGACCCGCATGCAGCCGATCGGCAGACTGTTCCAGAAATACCCGCGTCTGGCCCGCGACTTGGCCCGGCAACTCGGCAAGGATGTCGAACTGGTGCTGTCCGGCGAGGAAACCGAACTGGACAAGACCATGATCGAGGACCTCAACGACCCGCTGGTCCACCTGGTTCGCAATGCCGTAGATCACGGAGTCGAATCCCCTGAAGAGCGCCAGACATCAAACAAACCGGTCAAATCACTGGTCACTCTGTCGGCCAGCCAGGTCGGCGACCACATCTACATCGAAATTGCCGATGACGGCAAAGGCATGCGCCCCGACGTGATCCGCAACAAGGCCGTGGAAAAGGGCATCATCGACGCCGAAACCGCGAACGGCCTGGACGACAAGCAGAGCCTGCAGCTGATTTTCCTGCCCGGATTCTCGACCAAAGACCAGATTTCCAGCGTCTCCGGCCGCGGGGTGGGCATGGATGTGGTCAAAACCAACATCTCCCGCCTGAACGGCAAGATCGATGTGGAATCGGTCCCTGGCCAGGGCAGCACCTTCACCATCTCGTTGCCGCTGACTCTGGCCATCCTGCCGGTTCTGGTGATCCGGTTCAACGACCAGTCATTCGCTGTCCCGCTCTCTCTGGTGCGTGAAATCATCCCGATCCGGCTGAACGAGTTGCAACGTGTTTCCGGCCGGGCCACCATGGTGGTGCGGGAGGAAGTGCTGCCGGTCCGCAGCCTGGCCACCCTGCTCGGCTGGGAAAGCAAGCGCCCGCCGGCCTACGGCGTTCTGATGCACGCCGCCGACAGCACCTTCATCCTTGCGGTGGACGGCTTTGTCGGTCGGGATGACGTGGTCATCAAACCCTTGTCCGACATCAAACCCAAGGGCATCGCGGGTGCGACGCTGTCTGGCGACGGATCGATCGTGCTGGTGCTGGACATGGAAGAATTGCTCACCAGCACCCCATCGGACACGCCCAGCGCTCTGTTCGCCAAGGCTGCATAGAAATACGGTAGATTAACTACCCGGCAGGTTTTCCTGCCGGCCGGGCAAAATAACGAGGTCACTTTTCACGGATCAATCCATGAGCCACGACACTTTTCTGGCACGTCAGCCTATTGTTGACGGCAAGCACAACCTGATTGGCTATGAACTGTTGTTCAGGGGCTCGTCGCATTCGACCACGGCGAACGTCGACGATGCCTATCAGGCCGGGCTGAACGTCATGGCCGCCACCCTGTTCGATATGGGGACCGAGTGGCTGCTGAAGGGTAAACTGGCCTTCGTCAACATGGACGAAGCCACGTTGATGAGTGATTTCGTGTCCCTGTTGCCTCCACAGAAAATCGTTATCGAGATTCTGGAAACAGTAGAGGCCAGCCCCGAATTGCTGGCTCGCCTGGAAGAGTTGAAAGCCGCGGGCTTCCGCTTCGCCCTGGACAAGTACCGTCCCGGAGCGAATGTCGACAAATTGCTGCCCTATGCCACCTACATCAAGCTTGATGTCGCCGAGTTGGGACAGGCCGGGACCACCGAGGCATTACGTGGCCTCTACAAACTACCGGCCCGCCTGGTCGCTGAAAAGGTCGAGTCTCGTGAAGTCTTCGACTGGTGTCTGGGCCTGGGCTTCCATTTCTTTCAGGGCTATTACTTCGCCCACCCCGAACACTTGATGGCACGGGTGTTGAACCCCGCCCACGCCGTCATCCTCCAGTTGCTGGACAAGGTGCGAAAGGGTGCCGACATCAAGGAAATCGAGGCCCTGTTCAAGAACGACGTGGCCCTCACCTTCAAGTTATTGCGCTACATCAATTCCGCCGGGTTCGGGCTTTCCTGCGAGATCCAGTCCATCCGCCATGCCGTATCCATACTCGGCATGCAACCGCTGTATCGCTGGCTGACCCTGTTGCTGGCCACGGCCGGGACGCACCCCGCGTCACCGGCCCAGGCCCGTACCGCCGTCACCCGTGGCCGCCTGTGCGAGTTGCTCGGCTCACACTACATGCCCAAATCCGATCAGGACAATCTGTTCATCACCGGCGTGTTTTCCCTGCTGGATGCCATGCTGGACACGCCCATGGATGAAATCATGGATCGACTGATCATTCAGGATTCCATCGCCGACGCCCTGCTGACCCGCACCGGAATCTACGGCCCGGTCCTGGCCTTGGCCGAAGCCTGCGAATCACAAGACATAGGGCGGATTGAGGAACTGGCCAACTCGCTGATGCTCAGTTCGGAAGATGTCACCAAGGACCACCTGCAGGCGCTGGCCTGGATCGAGCAACTCGGTCTGGATTGAGTCTCAGACCAATTCAGGAGTCATCGCCGCTTTCAGCAC
>JARLJM010000129.1 GCA_031291185.1 Parasulfuritortus sp.
CGTGCCTTCCGGACAGAAATAACCGCACCAGACCCGGCCGAGCAAGGCCGTGGCCAGGATCACGCCCGGCCACCAGACGCCCCAGAAGGCAAATTGGGCGAAGCGGGTCAGATTGGTGAGGATGTGCGCCTCCTCCGCCGGCAGCGACAGAAACGCCGGCACGGTGACGAGGAAAACATAGACCACCACCACCGCCCATTGCACGGCGACGATGGCCGTTCGATGGCGGCGCAGGAACAGGCCCAGACGCGCCAGCCGGGTGTTGGCCGGTGACAGCGCGGCGACCGGGTAAATCGGAATGACCCGCGCATTCATCGTGACGACTCCGTGTCGAAGGCAAACGGCACACGCCACTCCTTACCCAGACTGGTCACCAAGACCGTGGCGGCCATGTCCGCCGTGCCGCACCAGGACAACATGCCTTTGCCCTGCCAGCGCCCGGGACCGACCCGCTCCAGGCGGCTCTGGTCAAGGCCACCGTCGGCATTGCGCACGGCATACTCCACCCGCACGGGTTTGCCGCCGAAGACCCTGACTTCCACCTGGAATGGCCGCAGCGCCGCTGGCCGGGCGGGGTTCAGACGCAAGCCGACTTCGGTTCCGTCGGGCAAGGTTTGCTGACACTCGCCGCGGGCAAAATCACAGGCCGAAACCAGCGGCATGGTGTTGTCCGCCGTCCTGACAACGATGGGGAACGCGGTCAGCAAACCGGCCACGACCGCCACCCCCAAGGCCAGCCCAGCCAGCATGGCCCGGCCCTGCCCCGAAAACAGGCTGGCGCAGACGGCATTCATGGCTGGCCCCCGCGCGTCTTGCCGGCACGCCGGACCAGCCACACCGACACGCTCCAGAACGCCAGCCAGGCCAGGACCTCCATACCAGCGGGCCGGGCGCGCCAGCCGGAGAAACTGGCGATCAGCGCGCCGGGGTTGCCGGTGTCGTCCAGCAAACGGGACGCATCCCAGAGCGGATCGGCCAGCGTGGGCAGGACTTCCATGCCGATCAGCTTGTCCACGCCATCGGTGAACAGCGCGCACGCCAACAACAACAGCAAGGTCTCGCTCACCCGGAAAAACAAGCGCCAGGATACCCAGCGCGCGCCTTTGGACAGCAGCCAGAAGGTCGCCAGGGCCAGCGCAAAACCCAGCGCCGCTCCCAGAACCATGTCGCCGCTGCCGGCGGCGGCGATGCCTTGCAGGAAGACCACCGTTTCAGCCCCCTCCCGGGCCACCGCCAGCGCCGCCAGCGCGGCGATGCCGAAGCCGTTGGCGCGGCTGGCCGCCTGCGCCGCGCCCGATTCCAGTTCACGTTTCAGACTGGCCCCATGGCCGCGCATCCAGACCACCATCTGCACGATCAGAACCGTCGCCAGCAGCACAATGGCGGTGTTGAACGCATCCAGCGCCATGCCGGCCAGCTCGCTCCGAGCCAGGCTGATTGCCGCCGCCAGCACGCCGGCCAGGAGCAGCCCGGCGCCGACGCCTCCCCACAGCCAGCGCTTGCCGGCCTGCCAACCGCTCCTGGCCAGGAAACCGTGCAGGATGCCCACCACCAGCAGCGCTTCCACGCTCTCGCGCCAGACGATGAATGCCGCATTACCCATGGCGACTCCTCCTGAATCTCAATGATTATTTGACGAGAATCCAGCCCTTGGCCGTGCCCGGATGGAAGTCGTCGAAGAACGGATAGCGGCCTGCCTTGAGCGGCGCAAATACCACGCTGCGCGTCACGCCTTCGGCCAGCACGCTTTCCTTGCGCAGTTCGATGCTCTCGAACTCGGCCGGCCCAGGTCCCTTGTTCGTGGCCTGGACCCGGAAACGCACACCCGCCGGCACGGTCAGCGTCTCCGGGATGCAGCGCCCGTTCTGGAACAGTACGGATACAGTGGGCATATCCTCCGCCGACGCGGGTACAGCGATGGGGATCAACAGCGCCGCCAGGCTTGCAGTCAGGATTTTTTTGATCGGCCAGGACATGATCTTCACCTCACATGGACAAGGTGGCGCGCAGGCCGAGCACCACAACGTCATCGTTGCGGCTGTCGGCGCCCGGGTGACGGATGTACTGGACATCCGGCGTCAGCACGACCTTGGGGACAAGCGCCCAGTTGTAATAGGCCTCGGCCACCTGCTCGGCGGCAACGCTGGTCGATGATGAAGCGCGATAGTCGTCCGAGGCGCGTAGGTAGCCCAGTGACAGGCCCGCCATATCCTTGCCCCGGCCCCAGTAATTGCCGGAGAAGTTCATGCCCACGGTGAGGGCCTGGTCATATTGGGGATGGCCCTTGATGCCCTGGCCGTAGCGGCCCCACAGGGTCAGGCCATCGCCCAGCCGCTGGTCCGCCGAGAGACCCCAGCCGGACTGTTTTTCCTCGGTGTCGTCGAACATCGTGCCCCGGTCGGTGTTCCAGGCGTACAGCCGGTAATTTCCTTCCTGGCCGTCGAACAGTCGGCGCGTGGTTTCGAATTGCAGGATCGAGAAGGGATGGCTAAAACTGTCGTCGAACTGGGCTCCACCCCCGGTGGCGAATACTCCAAGGGACACGCCCCAGCGCTCGGGCGAGTCCTGTTCGCTGAAATAACCGACCCGCGCGCCCGGCGTAAAACCGTATTGGTCGAATACCGCGCCGCCGCCCGCATCCAGCAGCGGGTTGTGGACGAACAACAGATTCAGGTTTTTAGCGCTCTCGTCGTCCGAGCCATTGTTCTGGTCGAAAAAACCGTAGGGATCGATCTTGCCGACCGTGACCTCAAGATGTTGGCGGGAGTCGTCCTTGACCCCGCCCAGCGGCAGGGGAATGTCCATCTGATACCAGGCCTGGGCCAGGATGACGCTGGCGTTGGAATCGTCGCCGTTGCCATGCAGCTTGAATACCGTGGCATTGACCGGCGTTCCACCGTTGATCTTCAATCCTTCGCCCTGGCCCATGCGCAAATGCATGTAGACCTTTCCGGTGGCATTGCCCAATTCCCCGGCAGGTGCATTCACCTCCACGTCACCACGCCAGTTGAGCTGTGACTGGGCCTCGCCGGCGACCGTATGACTGGCCTGCTGCGCCACGGTCGTGATCGAGGCGCCGACCGAAACGCCATTCAGTGCCTCGCTCAGTTTGCCGGCGGGCTTCAACTGGTTGACATCGTTTTCCACTGCCTTGATGCGGGTGGCCAGTTCAGGCTCCCGATCGCTGATGCGGTCGCTGTCCAGGGCCTGTTCCAGATCCGCGTTGCGCTGTTCGAGTTTGCTCAACCGATCCTTGAGCGCATCGATCTCGGCCTGCAAATCGGTCTCGGCCAGGGCTGGACCGGCCAGGCAGGCCATGCTCAAGGCCAGGATGGTCTTTCTGAAGCAGGGCATCTCAGTAGCCACCCTTCTTGCCGATGCCGGCGTAGGTGAACTCGTATTCCGTCTCGAACCGCTTGAACCAGGGCCGCACACCGGTCAGTCGGTCGGTATGCCGGCCGAAGCTGCGCCCGGCCACGTTGTCCTTGTCATCGGGCGGCAGGATGGTGAGTTTCATCCGGTATCGGCCCGGCCCCATCAATTTCACGTTGTCGCCATAGTGGGGCCCGTCGGAGGCCACCATGGGCATCATTTCGCCCTTGAGAACGGCTGCTCCGCCGGAGAGTTTGGTCAGTTCATAGCGCACGCCGAGATAGGGCATCCAGGCGCCTTCAGGAAAGCCGTTCGGGTTGCTGGCCAGGGCATGGATATCGGCCTCCAGGTGGACATCCGAGTCCGAAGCCTTGCGCATCATGCCCTCGGGTTCCATTTCGATGGGCTGCAGATACACCGCCGCCACTTCCATTCCGGCACGGCTTTGTGGAACGCCGATCGGGTACTCCACCGCCAGAGCGGGGAAAGACAGGCTGGCCGTCAGCGCCAGAGGGACCAGATTGAAAATCGCACGCATGGACTTCTCCTTTTCGTTGCCAAAAAACTGAGGCTGGCTACAGGGGCGGAGAGCCCGTTGGCTTGCGAATCGTGTTGCTACTTGGTCAGGATGAGCTTGCCCTGTTTGGTCAAACTGAGCCGGTACTGCTCGCCCTGATGCTTGATGACCACCACCCTGTTCGATCCGAACAAGCACCCCGATTCCACTACCACCGGCTCATTGGCCGGTTTGGCGTCGGGCGATACGGATTTGGTCTGTGACGTCTTCAGCATGGAAAGGATATTAATGAGAACCATTATCATCGTCAATCATTTTCATCGGGCTTTCGAACCTCCATGCGAACGCTCCTGCTCTGGCGCCAGTCTGGATAGAATGTGCCCATGTCTACTCACATACATCGACGCTTCTGGTTGAGCCTTGGCTGGATACTGGTCCTGCTGGTGATGTGGCTTTCCCTGACCACGAATCCGCACCCGCTGGATATCCAGTACAACGACAAGGTGGGGCATCTGCTGGCTTATGCCACCCTTGCGTTCTGGTTCGGCCAGCTCCATCCGCGTCGCCTCGTCGTTGTCCTAGCCTGCCTGGCTATGGGCGGCAGCATGGAGCTGCTGCAAGGTCTGACCGACTATCGCGACATGAGTCTGGCCGATATGTTCGCCAACGGTTGCGGTGTTGCTCTGGGCTGGCTGCTTGCCCGCCTCGTGCCGGACTTTTTTGAACGTCTGGAAGCATTTTTGCCATGAACCTTCATGCCAGGACCCGGGCCGTACTGGCCGAACCGGACATCGAGACCAAACTGGATGCCGCCGCGCGGCTTTGGCGGGACTGGCAGGCGGGTCAACTTGAGGCAGGTCAGTTCGAAGACCCCGCACCGCTTATCGAAGCCGGCCGTCCGGAACGCCCGGTCCTGGCCCAGCCCAAGGACATGCCGCAGCGAAAACTGAACGGCCCGGAAGGCCATGCCGCGCTGATTCATGCCCTGACCCACATCGAGTTCACCGCCATCAATCTGGCGCTGGATGCGGTGTACCGGTTTCAGGACCTGCCGACCGATTTCCACTCCGACTGGCTGCGCATCGCCGCCGAGGAGGCCTATCACTTCTGGCTACTGCGCGACCATCTGCGCACGCTAGGCCATGATTACGGGGACTTTCCAGCCCATGGCGGCCTGTGGGAGACCGCCATGGAGACCCGCCACGATCCGCTTGCCCGGATGGCGGTGATTCCC
Source organism: Parasulfuritortus sp. (assembly GCA_031291185.1). Lineage (GTDB taxonomy): Bacteria > Pseudomonadota > Gammaproteobacteria > Burkholderiales > Thiobacillaceae > Parasulfuritortus. The sequence goes on from JARLJM010000129.1 coordinate 5,124, forward strand.
CGCTACTTCGAGGCACGCGGACTGGATGTCACGCCCGGGATACAGAACAAGTTGCGGGCGTATGGCGACCAGGCCGGGGGCGATATCCTGGACATCATCCTGCGCGACGAGATCGGCCATGTTGCGGCCGGCGACCGCTGGTTTAGATATCTATGCGAACAGCGCAGCCTGGACCCGGAACCCGAATACCGGGAGCAGATCGACGCGGCCGGCCTGCCGCGTCCGCGCAAGCCGTTCAACCAGGAAGCCAGGACGCGGGCCGGATTCAGCCTGCAGGAGATGGCCGCACTCTAACCTTGCACGGGGATGATCACTTCCGCGCGCAATCCGCCACCCTCACGCGCTTTCAACTCCACATTCCAGCCATGGGCATCGGCCAGTTGCCGGACAATGGCCAGGCCCAGCCCGGACCCGCCGGTCTCGCGACTGCGTGAGTTCTCAAGCCGGTGAAAGGGCTGGAACACAGTTTCAAGCGCATCGTCGGGAATGCCCGGACCACGATCAAGCAGACGGACCCGAATCGCCCGGGCGCCACATTCCAGTTCCATTTCGACCGGCTGTCCTTCGCCGTAACGCAAGGCGTTTTCCAGCAGGTTGGCCAGGACGCGCTTCAAGGCGCTGGCGCTCAACCGGGCTTGGCAGGACGGACCCGAATGGAAGCGCACCCGATCCGGATGGCTGCTTGCCGCAATCAGTTCGGCTAGCAACGCATTGAGCTCAACATCGACCGGTTCCTCGCCCTTGAGCGAACGGGCGAAATCGAGCATTCCCGAGATCAGCCGATTCATTTCCGCCAGATCGCCTTCCATCCGCGCAACCATCTTCGGATCGGCGTCGTCGAGCATGGCCAGGGCCAGTTTCATGCGGGTAATGGGGGTACGCAGATCATGCGAGATACCCGACAGCAACACCGTGCGGTTTTCCAGCAGGGACTGGACCTCGTCCGACATCTGGTTGAAGGCGCGGGTCAGCGTCTGCAATTCCTCGGCGCCGGTTTCCGGCAGGTGCTCCGGTGAACGTCCCTGACCGACTTCCTGGGCGGACCGGGACAACAGGCGCAACCGGGTCGACGTGTGCCGGGCCATCAACAACGCCGCCAACAGGGTCAGCAAGGCACCGGCCAGAAACACCGCTCCAGCCTCCCAGGGTGCATCCAGTTCATACCTGTCGCGCAGGAAACCAACGCGCAGCAGGTTATCGGCCAGCTTGATTTCGATCCACTCCCAGGCCGGATCGGGGCCTTGCTTGAGATGGATCTCCTGGCCGGTACGTTGCTTCAGATCACGCTCCAGCAGCGTACCGAACGGGGTCGGCTTAACCTGATTCGGCAGCGGCTTGTCGACCTTGCCCAGCTCCAGGTTGTGCTGGAGAAACAGCTCGATCTCATAATCCTCGCGGGTCTCGGGCGGCAGCTCCACCCAGGTCTGCGCGGCCAGCACCATGTGGGCCGCCAGCGAATCGGCCGAATTCTCGGTCAGCGGAACGACCACCGTCTTCCAGACTGCATACAGGGCCGCGCCCTGGGCCAGCAGAAAGATGCCGAGCAGGAGCGCCGCCGTTCGGCCGAACAAGGTGGCGGGAAGAAGCTTCAACCCGCCTTGCCCTTGGGCGCGAACAGGTAACCCTGGCCCCATACCGTGCGGATGTAGACCGGATTGGCCGGATCGTCTTCCAGCTTCTTGCGCAGCCGGGTCACCCGGACGTCAATGGAACGGTCGAACGGGTCGCGCTCATAGCCTTTCAGCCAGTCCATGATCTGATCGCGCGACAAGGCCCGGTTGGGGTGCTCGACGAATATCTGCAACAGGGTGAATTCAGCGTGGGTGATTGTGATCTCCTCGCCATCGCGCAACAGCCTTTGCGCAGCAAGGTCAAGACTGAAGGGGCCGAAGGCCGGGTTATCCGCCGCTTCATCGTCCTTGACCGCGGTGCCGCGCCGCAGCACCGCCCGGATCCGGGCCAGCAACTCGCGCGGATTGAACGGCTTGGCCAGGTAATCATCGGCGCCGACTTCCAGCCCGACGATGCGGTCGATGTCCTCGCCCCGCGCCGAGAGCATGATGACCGGGATGTCCTGCTCCGACTTCACCCGGCGGGTGAGGCTCAGGCCATCCTCGCCCGGCATCATCAGATCCATGACCAGCAGGTCGGGCTCGAAGCCGGGCAACACTTCATCCATCTCCCGCCCATCACGCGCGGTCCTGACCTCCATACCCTGCTTGACCAGATAGTCGCCGAGCAGATCGCGTATGCCGGCGTCGTCATCCACTACCAGGATGCGGGGTTGTCGTGTGGGCTCCATGGCCATATTCCCTGAAACATTTCGTTACAAATTTACAGGATGAGGAAACGCATGGGAAACCGGCTGGTCCTATGCTGTGAAGCATGGAAAGGAGTCATGCCATGCATCTCACTCAAAAACTGATCCTCGCTACCGCCGCCATGTTAGCCGCTGGCACGGCGATGGCGAATGACCTTGGCGCTTTTTCCGGCCAATCGATTGGCCCGGTCGCGGAGTTGACCCCGGATGAGCGGGCCAGGTTCCGCGAACGCTGGCGGGACATGCCGCCCGAACAACGCGAAGCTGTCCGTGACCGCTTGCGCCAGAACTGGCAAAACCTGCCGCCTGAGGAACGCCAGAAACGCCGACAGGAACTGATTGAACACGCGCATGAATCCGGCAACGCGGCCCCGCCCCGCGACCGGAACAAACGCGACGAGGGTTTCGGGCAGGGCTATGGCACGCGCTAACAGAACCACATTTACTTTGCAGTAATCAGGAGATTGAAATGAAACTCACCTATCGCACCCTCCCCCTTGCCCTGAGCTCGATGCTGGCTCTGGCAACCGCCACAGCCTGGGCCGAAGGCCCTTACCCGCCCGTATCCGGCCCCGTCAGCTACACCGACACCGCCCGGGTCGTCTCCAGCACACCGGTCTACGAGCAAGTCAACGCACCCACGCGCGAATGCTGGCGCGAACAGACCGGCTACACCACGGAGCCAAGTGACCATTCTTATGGCGGCGCGGTGCTTGGCGCCATCGTCGGCGGCGTGGTCGGCCACCAGATCGGCCGGGGCGGTGGCCGCGATGCGGCCACCGCGGCCGGGGCCGCGATCGGCGCGGTCACGGGCGACAACATGGATAACCGGGATCGCACCGCACAGACCCGACCGGTCGAAGAAGAACGCTGCCGCACGGTGGACCACTGGACCCAGCGCGTCAGCGGCTACAACGTGGTCTACCGCTACAAGGGCGGCGAGTATTCCACGATCATGCCCTATGACCCGGGCGCAACCGTCCGCCTCAACGTCAGCATCAGCGTCATCAGCCGCTAACTCATCCGGCCCCGCCCTTTTCATGGAAGGGCGGGGCATTGTTGTCAAACCCGGATAATCCATTAGTCGGGGCGCACGCCTGATGAATTATCTGGGTTAAAGTGGCAGCCATTCCAAGAACCATGAATTCGAATCAACGTGCGTCATCTCCTCCGCTGTCTGCTGTGCGCCAGCCTGCTCGTCGCTGGCATGGCTTCAGCATCGACCGACAAGACCTTCCTGGCGGCACGCGATGCCTACTCCCGGGGCAAGATCGACCAGTTTGAAAAGCTGGTCGACAAGGTGCCCGACAGTTACCCCTTGCGGATTTATCTGGACTATTGGCAGCTCAAGAGCCGGACTACAGCCACCACAGAGTGGGTCAAATTTGCGGCCGATCACCCGGATACGCCGCTGTCCCAGCGCGTGCGTCAGGACCTGGCCCGCTTTTACGGCAACAACGAGGACTGGGACGATTTCCGCCAGGTCGCCGAAAAGCTGGACAGCAAGGATCGTGAACTCACCTGCATGGACCTCCGCGCCCGCCTGGCACGGGGCGACAAGACTGCGACCAATGAGGGCCTGGGTCTATGGCTGACTGCGCAGGATCTACCCTCGGGCTGTGCGCCCCTGTTCGTCACCCTTGCCGCCAATGGCGTCCTGACCGACGGGATCCGCATTGCCCGTCTGCGTCTGGCACTGGAAGCGGGCAACCTGTCCCTGGCAAGGCAACTCATCGCCGCCGTGACCACCAGCAGCAAGGCCGACCTTGATCTGCTGACTCAGGCCGAACGATCTCCAGACAAGGCATTTGTAGCGACAGCAGTTTCGCAGGTGCAAAGAGAAATCGAGCTCTACGCCCTGTCCCAGGTGGCCCGCAGCGATCCGGACCAGGCCGCGCGCCAGTGGAAAACACGGTTTGCCGATTTCCCCGAATCCGAGCAGCGCTATGGCTGGGGGGTCATCGCCATGGCTGCGGCCCGGCAACTGAACCCTGAAGCCGTGCCCTGGTTCCTGAATGCGAAGGATCAGCTCAGCGACATGCAGACCATCTGGAAGGCGAGAACAATGCTGAGGGCAGGCCGCTGGCCGGACGTCTACCAGAGCATCGTCAACATGCCGGCGGACACGCAGGAAGAACCCGCCTGGCGCTACTGGAAGGCCCGCTCGCTTGCAGCCATGGGACTCGTTGCCAGGGCCAACCCGATCTTCGCCAGGCTGTCGCACGAGATTCACTATTACGGCCTGCTCGCCAACGAGGAATTGCCGGAAAAGCTGGAAACCGAGCCGTCGAACTATCGCCCCAGCCCGGACGAAATCAAGCAGGTCAAAGCGCGCATCGGTCTGAAGCGCGCCTTGCTGCTGCACGACCTGGAACTCAATGTCGACGCTGCGAATGAATGGAACTGGGCCATACGCGGTTTCGACGATCATCAGTTGCTGGCTGCAGCCGAACTGGCCCGCGAGGCACAATGGTACGACCGCGCGATCAAGACGGCCGACCAGACCCAGGTGACCCACAGCATGGACTTGCGTTATCTCACGCCCTACCGCGATCTGGCCGAGTCGTACTCCAGCAAGAACGGCCTGGACCCGGCCTGGGTCTATGGCCTGATGCGGCAGGAATCCCGGTTCATGGATTATGCCCGCTCCAGCGTCGGCGCACGGGGCCTGATGCAGATCATGCCTGCTACCGCCCACTGGATCGCCCAACACATGGGCCTCGGCCGCAAGGCACATCCCCAGATCGCCGACCCGGATGTCAACATCAAGTTCGGCACCTACTACCTCAAGCGTCTGCTCACCAGTCTGGACAACTCGGCCGTTCTGGCCACGGCGGGCTACAACGCCGGCCCGGGCCGGGCTCGGCGATGGCAGGCGGGCCGGATGCTGGAGGGCGCCATCTACGTCGAAAGCATCCCGATACCGGAAACCCGCGAATACGTGAAAAAAGTCCTGGCCAACGCCATGTACTACAGCCAGCGCCTCGGCCTCAAGGGCAATTCGCTGAAGGAACGCCTTGGCGTCATCCCGGCCCAGGCCTCAACACCGGCCGCCGGACAGGACCCAGCACCCGATCCCGGCACAGGCGGCTAAGTCCCGACAGTCTTAGAATTAAGGTCTTACGGAAGGATCATTCATGACCAACATCTGCATACTCGGCGGCGGCGGCTTCGTCGGTCGCAATCTTGCCAGCCAGCTGGCCCGTTCCGGCTACCACGTCACCGTGCCGACCCGGCAGCGGCAGCGGATCAAGGACCTGCTGGTCCTGCCCGGGGTCGAGGTGGTGGAGGCCGACATCCACGACTCCGCCACCCTGGAGCAGCTCATTGCAGATCAGGACACGGCGATCAATCTGGTCGGCATCCTGCACGGCAGCCGCAAGGCGTTCGAACGGGCCCATGTCGAATTGCCGGTCAAGATCATGGACGCCTGCCAAGTCAACGGGGTGCGCCGTTTTCTGCACATGAGCGCGCTAGGCGCAGATACCCACTCGAAAAGCGTCTATCAGCAGACCAAGGGCGAGGGCGAGCAGCGCGTCCTGTCTGCGGCCAAGAGCCTGGACATCACCATCTTCCGACCCTCGGTCATCTTCGGTCCGGGCGACAGTTTCCTCAACCTGTTCGCCGATCTGCTGAAACTGGCCCCGGTCGTGCCGCTGGCCAATGGCCGCGCCCTCTTCCAGCCGGTGCATGTCACCGACGTGGCCCGCGCCTTCGCCCTGGCCATTGACGACCCCGCCACCTTCGGCCAGGCCTACGACCTGTGCGGACCGCAGGTCTACAGCTTGCAGGAGCTGGTCCGGATCGTGGCCGACACACTCGGCTTGAAACGCACCGTGATTCCGCTGAACCCGTCACTATCCTTGCTGTTTGCCCGTCTGATGGAACTGAAACCGGGCAAGAAACTGATGACCCGCGACAATCATTACGCCATGCAGGTCGACAACGTCTGTACGGAGGGATTTCCCGCCCGTTTCGGTCAGCCAGCCCCACTGGAAGCCAATCTTGGCTATTTGTTCGGCGACGGCATCAAGGGACGCTATGACCTGTTTCGCGAGGCGGCCGGACGCTGATGGTTTTCCCTGACCACATCCAGGTCTATACGGTCGGCGGTGCCGTACGCGACGGCTTGCTCGGCCTGCCGGTGCAGGACCGGGATTACGTCGTGGTCGGCGCCACGCCGGAGGAGATGGTCCAGTTGGGCTTCCAGCCGGTCGGCAAGGATTTCCCGGTCTTCCTCCACCCCCAAAGCCACGAGGAATACGCCCTGGCCCGCACCGAGCGGAAAACTGCGCGCGGCTACAAGGGTTTCCAGGTTTTCAGCAGCCCCAACGTCACCCTGGAAGAAGACCTCATCCGGCGCGACCTGACCGTCAATGCCATGGCCATGGATACGGACGGCCGGATCGTCGACCCCTATGGCGGCCAGGCCGATCTGTCCAACAGGATACTGCGCCACGTCAGCCCGGCCTTTTCCGAAGACCCGGTGCGCATCCTGCGCGTGGCCCGTTTCTCGGCCCGATTTACCGAGTTCGGCATCGCGCCGGAAACCATGACCCTGATGCAGACCATGGTGGCCGGCGGCGAGGTCGATGCCCTGGTGCCGGAACGGGTCTGGCAGGAACTGGCCCGTGGCCTGATGGAAAGCAAGCCATCCCGGATGTTCACGGTGCTGCGCGAATGTGGCGCACTGGCCCGGCTGATGCCTGAGTTGGACCGGCTGTTCGGCGTCCCGCAACCGCCCCAATATCACCCGGAGATCGATACCGGCCTCCACACCATGATGGTGGTCGACTGGGCTGCCGGACTAGGCTGGCCGCTGCCGGTCCGGCTTGCCGCCCTGCTCCATGACCTGGGCAAGGGCACGACCCCGGCCGAGTTCTGGCCGCGCCATCATGGTCACGAAGGCCGCAGTGTCGATCTGGTCAAGGCCGTTTGTGAACGCATCCGCATCCCGGCCGACTGCCGCGACCTGGCCGTGCTGGTGGCACGCGACCACGGCAATGTGCACCGGGCCGAGGAACTGCGTCCGGCCACGGTGCTGGAACTGCTGGAGCGCACCGACGCCTTTCGCCGACCGGAGCGCTTCGGCGAATTCCTGCTCTCCTGCGAGGCGGATTTTCGCGGACGGCTCGACTTTGCCGACCGCCCCTACCCTCAACCGGCCTACCTGAAAACCGCCCTGACCGCCGCGCAAGGCGTCGATGCCGGCGCCATCGCCCGCAACTCGGCGCCCGGCAAAATTCCGGAGGCCATTCGCGCCGCCCGATTGGCTGCCATCACTACTGCATTGGGCAAAACAGGATGACCGTGCGGCTAGACACTACCCACCACGACCGCGATGCAGTCGGCATGACCTATGTCTACCCGGTGGTGTCACGCCGTTCAGGCGGCGTTTCGGTCGGCATCAACCTGAACGTCAACAACGCCTGCAACTGGCGCTGCATCTATTGCCAGGTGCCTGACCTCAAACGCGGCGGCCCGCCACCGATCAACATCAAGCAATTGGAAGACGAACTTCGCCGCATGCTGACGGCCATCGTGCACGGCAATTTCATGACCACCTCGGTTCCCGAGGACATGCGCCGGCTCAACGACATCGCCTTGTCCGGCAATGGTGAGCCGACCTCCGCCCCGGAGTTTCCCGCCGTCGTGGCCACCGTCGCCCGCTTGCTGGCCGAATTCGATCTCGTGGGCCACATCAAGGTGGTTCTGATCAGCAACGGCAGCTTGATGTACCGCCCCCATGTACAGGCCGGTCTGGCGCAATTACGTGAGATTGGCGGTGAAGTCTGGTTCAAACTGGATCGGGCCACGACCGAAGGGTTGAGACTGGTCAATCAGACTGAAACCACACCGGACAAGGTGATGCGCAATCTGAGTGCGTGCGCGGAGATGTGTCCGACCTGGATTCAGACCTGTCTTTTTACGTTGGATGGCCAACCGCCTGGTGACGTGGAATCAGGAGCCTATCTGACTTTCCTAGGCCAGGCGGTGGCAGCCAATATTCCACTCAAAGGCGTGTTGCTTTACGGTCTGGCGCGATCCTCCACCCAGCCTGAAGCCTCGCGTCTGGGCCGACTTCCGGCCGACTGGCTGGAACAGTTTGCCGCACATATCCGGCAGACCGGATTAACCGCTCAGACCTTCCCTTAAAGAAAACGCACCTCTCCGTTCCGCAATCGCTCGACCAGGCGGGCACGGGTCAGCGACACAGCGTCGAACCCCTCCGTGTCTGCGAACAGATACATCCCACCCATCGGGCTCACCCACTGCAGGTACAGCGTCTTCCCGCCCTCGGCCGTTTTCAGGAAGATGGCGCCCCCAACCTTGAGGGCATCGAGATCCGGCACATCCGATACCATCGCCGCACCCTCGGGCACAACGACCTGCGGCATTTGCTCGCCAAGACTGGCCAATTCCTCGTCACCCATTTCCAAATCGGCATCCAAACCCAGGTGGGTGATGGGGCCCTCCTCGTCCGGCTGAGCCTGGAGGCCGGCGCGGGCCACGGCCGCGTGCAGCATGGTCAATTGAGTGAACAGGGCATCCCGTTCCGCATCATCCAGGTTCATGGCCTCGCAACCGTCCTGGATCCGCTCCAGCAAGGTCGGCAGCAGACGCAGCAGTTGCTCGGTTTCTTCCCGGTCCTGCTTGGGCACCAGACTCCAGAGCAAGGCGTTCACGGTCTGCCAGCCAGCCTCCCAGTCAGGATGCTGGTCGCCATGACTGAAATAGATCCCGGCCAGCAAATACGACCAGCGATTCAACAAAAAATCGCTGACCTCACGGGCTGCCCCGGTCCTGGCCAGGCGGTTTTCGATCTCTTCCCGGATATGCTCGTAAACTTCGCGCTCACGGCTCTTGAAAAACATCATGGCGTTGGAATCAGGCTTGGTACGAATGTAGAAGCTGGCATTCTAGCCGGATTTTCCGATGATTCTATCCAACACATTGATCGCGCTGATCAAACAGATTTCCCTGACAACGCTTTCTGTTAGAATTGCCCATCGTTTAAGCAGGATTTAATGCCCCGCATGCAGAATATCCAGCCTCTTGTGGCCTATTTGGCCCGCCACAAACGGTGGTTGCTGTTGGCCGCCCTCATTCCCCTGTTCGAAGTTGTGACCGCCTTTGGTGTATCTCCCGGCACGGTCACCCAGGACATCCAACAGGAAACGGTTGTTTCCAACCTGACGTTGCCCGCTCCGGCCGCTACGGAAAATGGCAGCTTCGACTTCTGGCGTGAGGAACGCATCCAGTCCGGCGATACCCTGGCGTCATTGCTCAACCGCCTGGGCGTCAATTCAAGCGAATCGACCAGCATCGTTGCTGCAAGCCATGGCCACAACGCCGTAACTCATTTCACCGCCGGCCACTCGGTCATGGCCCGTGTCACGTCCGGCGGTAGCCTTATTCTTCTGCGCTACCTGGTTGGCACCCAGCAACTCCTGTCGATTGAACGGACAGGCGACACGTTCCAGGTGAAAGAGGAAACGATCAAGCCTGAAACTCGCCTGACCATGCGTTCTGGCACGGTCAGCCATTCCCTGTTTGGCGCGACGGATGCGGCAGACGTGCCTGACTCTATAGCTTCCGAAATGGCCGATGTCTTTTCCGGCGACATCGACTTTCATCGTGACCTGCGTCAAGGCGACCATTTTTCGGTCGTGTATGAGACCCAATATGACGGGGGGCGCGTATTGAGTACCGGCCGACTGCTGGCAGCGGAATTCGTCAACCAGGGCAAGACCTATCGCGCGATCTACTTCAAGGATCCTCAAGGCCGTGAAGGTTATTTCACCCCGGATGGCAAAAACCTGAAACATGCCTTCCTGAAATCTCCGCTGCCCTTTACCCGGATCACCTCGTTTTTCACTAGCGCACGATTCCATCCGATCCTGAATATCTGGCGTGCCCACAAGGGTGTCGATTACGCGGCACCGATTGGAACACCCGTGCGTGCCGTTGCCGATGCCGTCGTCTCTTTCGAAGGCCAGCAAACCGGCTATGGCAATCTGGTCGTTCTCAAGCATCAGGGGCCCTACAGTACGGCCTATGGCCATCTATCGGCCTTCGCCAAGGGTATCCACAAGGGTTCACACGTCCAGCAGGGTCAGGTATTCGCCTATACCGGTGCAACCGGCTGGGCCACCGGACCTCATCTGCATTATGAATTCCGGATTAACAACGCTCAGGTAGATCCGCTAAAGGTAAACATGCCGCTGGCCTTCCCGCTGGAAGCCCGCTATCGCCACCAGTTTGCAAGCATTTCGACGCCGCTGACAGCCCAGCTCGACCAATTGAGCGGACACAATCTCGCCTCCCTGGATTGATCTTCAGCCCTGAACCGGGGCGAAACAACAGGGTCCCGGCCAGGCTAAATACTGCAGCCTGATAACGAACAAAAAACCAGTTCGAAAGGCACATCCTCATCGTAGGTCCGTGCCTTCTGGCTCGTTCCCACCGTCACGAAACGCATGTTGACTGCGTATTTATTGGCACTCACCTCGGGTACACAAGGCCAATTCGCCGCGATCCCCACCCGCAGCAACTGTGCAACGCGCCCACCCAGCATGAGTTGGAACAAGCCGTTTTCAGCCACATAACGAGTGATGTTTCCACTCTCCCGCAGCAGTTTCAATATGACGTCCACGCCGTTCTTGATCGGCAGCATGGGATTAAGCCAGGACATCAGATCATTCACCCGCGACTGGACAGCCTGATTCAACCAGAAATGATAGCCGGGCAGATCGAATCCACAGGCCCCACCAGGAATTCCAGTCCGGCTTTTTATGCTTGAAAGCCAGTCATTATCCCGGACATGCTGCCCCAACTTCCCCACCTGGTCGTGTAATTCTGCCAGCGTCAACGACAATTGATCCAGGACGGCCTCCAGACGCTCGGCATCGACTGCGGGGTTACCCCGCAATGGCTCGAACGACACTTTCTGCCGCTCCAGTTCCTGGATCAGTTCGCTGCGCAGTTCGGATCTGGCCATCACATCCACAAGTTCAAAAATGGCCAGCAAGGCGGCATGGTGAGAGCGTTGATCTCCTGCTTCGATGAAGAAGAAGGCCTTTCCGAACAAATCCTCCAATCGCAACCAGGTACGGATGCGTTCATTCAAGGGATATTCGTAAACAATCACCGATAGGGCCTGTGAGATGGGTCGCTTTTATGACAAAAGGCTCTGGGGGATAAAGGCATGCACTGGATCGCTACGCCAACTATCAGGTAAATATGGAAACTCGACCGATTTTGCAGCAATCCAACCTGCGATTGCAATGGTGAATTCACATTCTGCTCCGGTTTTCGGCCAGACCCAGATAAACCTGATGCAGGCGCCGCACTTCGGCTTCTACATCAGTCACGTCCCCACGATTGTCGATAACATCATTCGCCAATGCCAACCGTTGCTCCCGACCTGCCTGAGCCGCAAGCATCGAATTGACGAGCTCTTCAGCCACACCATCACGTTGCATGACTCGCTCTCTCTGCTGCTCGGGATCGCAATCCACTACCAGCACCCGATCGGCAATCTTGAGGTAAGCACCGCTTTCCACGAACAGGGGCACCACAAGAAGTACATAAGGGGCGTTCGAATCATTCAACCTTCGTATGACACAGGCACGAATTTGCGGATGCAAAATTGCCTCCAGACGGATGCGCGCAGTTGGCTCGTTAAATATCCTTTCCCGCATACGCCTTCGATCCAGACCACCATCAGCCAGCAGGTATTCGACGCCGAAGGCGTCTCTAATAGGCGCCATCGCTGCACCGGCAGGTGCGGTCAACTCACGGGCGACGAGATCGGTGTCGATGATTTCCACACCCAGGGAAGAGAAAATCGCCGTCACCAGACTTTTACCACTGCCGACCCCTCCGGTCAGCACTACGCAATAGGGACGCTTCATCGCCCCAGATAGAACGCCAGCAAATCCTTGCCCCAGAACAGGGCGACGATGCCAGCCAGCGCCAGATAAGGTCCGAAGGGGATGGGTTTTGCGCGATCATGTCCAGCAAACACAATCATGCCGATTCCGATAACTGCGCCGATCAGACTGGACAGCAGGATGATCAGCGGCAACAAGAGCCATCCCATCCAGGCCCCCAAGGCAGCCAGAAGCTTGAAGTCGCCGAACCCCATACCCTCCTTGCCAGTAAGCAGACGGAACAAGTGGTACACCGACCAGAGTGAAAGATAGCCTGCCACCGAGCCGATTACCGCCGAGCCCAGAGTCGTATACGTAGCATTCAGGTTAAACAGTAATCCAAGCCAGATCAGCGGTAACGAAATGTTATCCGGCAGGTAAAAGGTATCCAGGTCGATAAAGGTCAGTGCTATGAGCGCCCAAAGCAACAGAAACGCGCCTGCGGCCTGCCAGGAAAACCCGAAATGCCAAGCCGCGTAGGCGGTGAGAACAGCGGTAAGTAGTTCGACTGACGGGTAACGCGGAGAAATAGCGGCCGCGCACGCTGAGCATTTGCCTCGTAGCAGGAGCCAACTCAGTACCGGAATGTTTTCGTACCAGAGGATGTCGTGACCGCAAGCAGGGCAAGCCGAGCGAGGTAACACCAGATTGTAGGGCGCCATTTCAGAGAGGGTCTCACCTCGCAACTCTGCACACTGACTCTGCCACTCCCTTTGCATCATCACCGGTAGCCGGTGGACCACTACGTTGATGAAGCTACCCAGCATCAAACCCAGCAGACCCGACACGACCGCCCAGAGCGCGGCGTGCTGGCCGAACAGTTCGATCAAAATGCCGATCCCATCTTGAAGATGGGCAGATACATTGCGATGACGATGGTACCTATCAAGGAACCCAGAACCACCATGATGAGCGGCTCCATCAGACTCGAAATACCCGCCACGGCGTCATCGACTTCCCGCTCATAGTAGTCCGCAACCTTGTCGACCATGGAATCGAGGGCACCGGACTCCTCGCCGATCGACACCATCTGGATCAGCATGGTGGGGAACACCTTGGCGGCCTGCAACGACGAAGTCAAACTGGCGCCGGTCGCAACTTCGGTCCGAAGTTTCATCGTCGCGACTTCAAAAACGGAATTGCCCGATGCCCCTGCCACCGACTCCAGCGCCTCCACCATGGGCACGCCGGCCGAGAACAGGGCCGAGAAGGTCCGCGCCCAGCGCGCCACAGTCGCTTTCTCGATCAACGGCCCAAACACCGGAATCTTGAGTGAAAGCGCCTCAAGTTTTGCCTGCAGGGTCTTTGACCTCCTGAGCGACTGAAGAAACAGGACTACGGCGGCGATGATCGCGCCGAAAATAGCCCACCACCACTTGACAAAGATATCCGAGATGAAGATCACCAGACTGGTCAACGCTGGCAGTTCTGCACCGCTACCTTCATACAACTGTTTGAAGGTGGGAATCACGAACATCATGATCCCGGCAGTGATGACAAAGGCAATAACCAGCACGATGGCCGGGTACATGAGGGCGGATTTGATCTTGCCCTTGATGGCCAGGATTTTTTCCTTGTAGCTGGCGATCCGGTCCAGCACCATTTCCAGAATACCGGCCTGCTCGCCTGCTTCGACCAGGTTGCAGTAAAGGGTGTCGAAGTATTTAGGATGACGGCGAAAAGCCTGATTCAAAGATGTGCCCGACTCTACATCTGCCTTGACCGAGCCTAACAAACGTTGCAGGGCTGGATTGGAGTGGCTACGGGCAGTAATGTCGAAAGATTGCAAAAGTGGCACCCCGGCCTTGACCATGGTCGACAACTGGCGGGTGAACAGGGCGATATCCTTTTCCGATATCTTTTTAGCGCCCGCAAGAAAACCCTGTTTGCGCACTTTGCTGACCGTGATGCCCTGACGCCGCAGGGTCTGCCGTACCACGGCTTCGCCGGCAGCCAGCATTTCCCCTTTCAACTTGCGTCCGAGCTTGTCAGTGCCTTCCCAATTGAAAGGAATTTCAGCAACTGTTTTCGCTGCCTTGGCTACGGCCATTGTTCAATCCCCTCTGTTATTCATTGGTCACCGCCAGCACTTCCTCAAGCGAGGTCATTCCTGCCTTGACTTTCAACAATCCTGCCCGGCGCAGGTCAAGCACACCCTCATTGCGCGCCTGCTCGGCAATATCTGCAACGCTGCCGTTCTTGAGGATCAGGCGGTTGATTTCGTCGCTGATCGGCATGACCTGGTAAATACCGACCCGACCTTTGTAACCGGTGTTCTTGCACACATCGCAACCGACCGCACCGAATGCCTGCCAACTGCCATCCAGATCGGCTTCGGCAAACCCGGCATTCATCATCGCCTCCGGCGGTATATCGATTGGCTGCTTGCAATTCGGGCACAGCCGGCGTCCGAGCCGCTGTGCGGTAATCAGCAATACCGATGCGGCAACACTGTAGTTCGGCACCCCCATGCTGACCAGACGCCCCAGGGTAGAGGGCGCATCGTTGGTGTGCAAGGTGGACAACACCATATGGCCGGTCTGTGCGGCCTTGATTGAAATATCCGCCGTCTCCAGATCGCGGATTTCACCCACCATCACAATGTCCGGGTCCTGGCGTAGGAAGGAGCGCAACGCTGTAGCGAAGTTCAAGCCGGCTTTATCGTTAACGTTGACCTGGTTGATGCCTGGCAACTGAATTTCCACCGGATCTTCAACGGTGGAGATGTTCACCCCTGGCTGATTGAGGATGTTCAGGCAGGAATACAGGGACACCGTCTTGCCGCTACCGGTAGGCCCGGTCACCAGCACCATGCCGTAGGGCCGCTGGATGGCCGCACGCAAATGGGTCAATTGCTGAGGCTCGTAGCCCAGTTGCTCGATCTTCGTGTCCAGCGCCGTCGTGGCATCCAGGATACGCATGACGATCTTTTCGCCATACAGCGTGGGCAGGCTGCTGACCCGGAAATCGACCGTCTTCTTGCGGGATACGACCAGTTTCATCCGGCCGTCCTGCGGTATCCGCTTCTCGGAAATATCCATCTTGGAGATCACCTTGATCCGGGAGGCGATCTTCTCCTTGATGGCGACCGGTGGCTGGGCAATCTCATACAGGAGGCCGTCCATCCGGTAGCGTATCCGGTAGAACTTCTCATACGGCTCGAAATGGATGTCAGAGGCGTTGGCATTGATCGCATCCAGCATGATCTTCTGGAGATAGCGCACCACCGGGGCGTCATCGACATCCTGCGCGGCAGCAGTCGTCGCCGCCTCCTGGGCCTCGTCGTCAGTGAACTCGAGATTCAGGTCATCGGTGTCGATGCTCTTGAGGATATCGTCGTCGCGTGCCTCGGTATGGGTTTCGATATAGCGGGATAACTTATCCTCTTCCAGTACCACCAGATCGACAGCCAATCCTGTCTGGAACTTGATGTCGTCAAGAACCTGAAGGTTGCTGGGATCGGAAATCCCCAGAAACAGGCGGTTGCCACGTTTTGCCAGAGGCAGCGCACGGTGTTTTTCAATCAGCTTGGCATCCACGCCGCTTACCGGCATAGCCTGGTGATCGAGAGAATCAAGATCGAAATAGGGCAAGCCAAACGTGATCGAAGCGAAGGTGGCGATCTGTTGCGGCTTGAACCGCTTGGTCCGGACCAGATGAACGACAAAGTTCTCGCCGGCCGTCTTGGCCTGCGCTTGCAGCGATTCGCCCTCCTCCTGGGCAAGCAAGCCCTGCTGCACCAAGGCCCGACACACTCCCGTGAGATTGCTAGCCACACTTGCTGCCACAAAGTCTCCCTGAAATTACCGCTTGAATACACGCATTCGGCCGATGATGCATAGAGTGACCAAAAATGTCAAAAAAGCACACATCAATGCTCAAGTTTTGGGTTTGGCAGGATGCGTGCCGTTTTCACTTTTCGTCCTGAAATCTGGACGATTTCCACCGGGTGGCCAGCAATCTTGATAGTCACGCCCGGCTCCGGCATGGCCTCCAGACACTCCAGAATCAAACCGTTCAGGGTGCGTACCTCATCGATCGGAAAGTCGAGGCCGAGTTTACGATTCAACTCTCGCAGGCTGGCTGTGCCCTCTACCAGATAGCTGCCATCCTTTTCTGTCTGCCAGGCACTTCCATGCAGCGGACTCACGCCAGCGAATTCTCCGACGATTTCCTCCAGCACATCCTCGACCGTTACCAGCCCCATCAGCTCACCATACTCGTCGACCACCAGCCCCATGGACTGGCGGTTATTCTGAAAATGGCTCAACTGGGTCAGCAAGGGCGTGCCGGATGGAACAAAATAAGGCGCCTTTAGGCCATCAACGAAATCACTCTGGGTGAATGATTCCTCCCCGAGTTTGACCAAGGCCCGGCGTACATTGACGATGCCCAGCACCTCGTTGAGTTCATCCCGATACACAGGCAGATGAGAGTGGTGGCTTGTTTCCAGATGATGCGCGATCTCTTCCGGGTCGGCATTCAGATCGATCGCCTCGATCTCGCCCCGATGGCGCATGACGTCATCCACGCTCAGGTTTTCAAGATCGAACAGGTTGATCAGGATGCTGCGGTGCGAAGCCGGCAGGAACGAACCCGATTCCGCCAGCAGGGAGCGCAGTTCCTCCACACCCATCGTGTTGCCGTGTCCCCCCTCCGGCGGCGTCAGGCGAGTCATCTTCAACAACCCCCGGACGAACAGATTCACGAACCAGACGACCGGGTAAAAAACCTTCAGCATCGGGACCAGTATAAAGCTCGATGCTGGTGCGATCTGGTCCGGATAACTGGCACCGATCACCTTGGGCGTCACTTCGGAGAACACCAGAATCAGGAAGGTCACCGTCAGCGTGGCAATGGTCATCGCCACCTCGTTGTTTCCGAACAACCGGAAGGCAATCACGGTCAGCAGGGACGCCGCAGCGGCATTGATCAGGTTATTGCCCAGCAGCACCACGCCGAGGAGCTTGTCGGTGCGCGCCAGCAGCCACTCGGCAAGCCTGGCGCCGCGATGACCTGATTTGGCCATATGCTTCAGGCGATAGCGATTGACGGCCATCATGCTGGTTTCGGCCGCCGCGAAAAAACCGGACAGCAAAAGCAAAACGAACAGGGTGCAAATCAGCACCCATATGGGAACTTGGTCCAAGCCGATTGGGATAAGAAGGAAACAGCCCCTAGTCTAGGTAGGGTTCGCGCTCTGTCAAGCCCGATGCAGAATCACTTCCAGCACGAACTTCACGCCTACATAGGCCAAGAGCAGGCTGACAAAACCGGCCAATGTCCAGAATATGGCGGTCCGACCGCGCCAGCCATAGACCTTGCGTCCGGTGAGCAGGGCGGCATAAATCAGCCAGGACGCCATGCCGAACACAGTCATGTGCGTCAGAGGAAAGGCCCTGCCGTAAATGGATTCGGAGAAAAAAATCCCGGTAAACAACGTCAGGCTGAGAATGACAAACCCCGCTTCGACCATCCGGAACAGCAGTTTCTCCAGCGTCAGCAACGGAGGCAGAGCCGCCACCATCCTGGGCGGTACCGGCTTGTGCAGATGTTTCTCGGCCAAGGCGATCAGGACGGCATGCAGGGCGGCGATGGTGAACAGGCCATAAGCCATGAAGGCCATCAGCATATGAAAGCGGAACCAGGGCCGCCCCGCCACCGGAATCAGGCTGGTTGTGGGCAAGAACCACTGCAACACAAGACCAAAAGCGGCGAACAACAACACCAGACTTTGCATGCTGGCCAGCGGGTAATACCAGACCGCCATTCCGTAAAACAACACGGTCAGGGCCGACATGGCAGAAACCGAGGAACCGAAGCCCAGGCTCATGCCGTCTATGGGGAACACCACCTGGCCCAGCAGGTAGGCATGAGCCAGCAAGGGAGCAAACAACAGCAGTCGGCTCGGGCCGGTAGGCCGGCAACAGGCCGGACCGCCAGGACGAAAATAGGCCGCCAGGCCAAGATACCCGGCCAGCGTCAGGAGATACAGAAGCACATTCGGCATATTCGTGGGCCGTCAATTTGCTAGACTGCGCAAGTTTAGCCGATTCGAAACAACACTGAGCATGTTCGACAATCTTACCGATCGCCTGTCCAAGGTCGTCAAGGACCTCCGGGGCCAGGGCCGACTGACCGAAACCAACATCCAGGACGCTCTGCGCGAAGTCCGCGTCGCGCTGCTGGAAGCCGACGTCGCCCTGCCCGTGGTGCGCGACTTCATCGCCAAGGTCAAGGAAAAGGCCTTAGGCCACGAGGTGCTGCAAAGCCTGACCCCCGGCCAGATGCTGATCGGCATCGTGCACAAGGAATTGACCACCCTGATGGGCGAGCAGGCCGCACCGCTCGATTTCTCGACCCAGCCCCCGGCCGTGTTCCTGATGGCCGGCCTGCAAGGCGCGGGCAAGACCACCACCTGCGGCAAGCTGGTCCGCCTGATCCGCGAACGCGGCAAGAAAAAAGTGCTGCTGGTCTCCACCGACGTCTACCGTCCCGCCGCCATCGACCAGCTGAAAACGGTAGCAGGCCAGGCCGAGGCCGACTTCTTCCCCTCCTCGCCCGACCAGAAACCGCTCGACATCGCGCTCGCCGCCCTGGACCACGCCAAACGTCACTTCCACGATGTCCTGATCGTCGACACCGCCGGCCGTCTGCATGTGGACGAGGCCATGATGCAGGAGATTCAGGCGCTGCATAAAGCCCTGAATCCCATCGAAACGCTATTTGTCGTGGATGCCATGCAGGGCCAGGACGCGGTCAACACGGCCAAGGCCTTCAACGATGCCCTGCCACTGACCGGCGTAGCCCTGACCAAGCTGGATGGCGACTCGCGCGGTGGCGCGGCCCTGTCGGTGCGCCATATCACCGGCAAACCAATCAAGGTGGTCGGCGTCGGCGAAAAGCTGTCCGGCATCGAAGTTTTCCACCCCGAACGCATGGCCAGCCGCATCCTGGGCATGGGCGACGTGCTGTCGCTGATCGAAGAGGCGCACCGCAACGTCGATCACGCCGAGGCGATGAAGACCGTCCAGAAGCTGAAGTCCGGCAAGGGCTTCGACCTGGAGGACTTCAAGACCCAGATGCAGCAGATGAAAAAGCTCGGCGGGCTGTCTTCTCTGGTGGACAAGCTACCCGGCGCCGGCAAGGTCGGCGCCGACGACATCGCCCAGGGCGAAAAGCAGATGAAGCGCATCGAGGGCATCATCGACTCCATGACCCCCAAGGAACGCCAGAAGCCGGAGATTCTCAAGGCCTCGCGCAAACGCCGCATCGCGGCCGGCGCGGGCGTGACCGTGCAAGAGGTCAACCGCCTGCTGAATCAGTTCGAACAGGCCCAGAAGATGATGAAATCCTTGGGCAAGGGCGGCCTGTCCAAGATGATGCGCGGCATGAAAGGCATGATGCCGGGGATGTAATCACGGGGCCTTCAAGCAAAACAACAACTTGTCTTGATTCAGGCCCGCTCTTTCACTACAATTCGCGGTTTTCCGCGTGCCTTGTCGGCGCGCCCCGGAAACTGAACAGGAAACAACAGAACATGGTCACCATTCGTCTTTCTCGCGGCGGCTCCAAGAAGCGCCCCTTCTTCAACATCGTGGTCGCGGACTCCCGTAACCGTCGCGATGGCCGTTTCATCGAGCGCATCGGCTTCTACAACCCGGTTGCCACCGGCAACACAGAAAGCCTGCGTATCAATCAGGAACGTCTGGCCTACTGGCAGGGCGTGGGCGCGCAAGTGTCCGAGACCGTCTCCAGGCTGAACCGTGCCACCAAGCCGGTCGCTGCCTGAGGATACCCCAGCCGATCTGGTGATCATGGGGCGGGTTGCCGCTCCATATGCAGTACGCGGCTGGATCAAGATCCAGACCTTCACTGAAAATCTGGACAACCTGCTGGACTATCCCGTTTGGCGTTTAGGCAAGGCCGGCAAGTGGCAGGCTTATCAGGTTCTCGAAGCCAAAGTCCACAGCCAGAGTCTGGTTGCCCAGCTTGAAGGGGTTGACGACCGCAATGCGGCCGAAGCCATCACCGGCATGGACATCGCCGTCGCACGGGACGAATTGCCGCCGACGGAAGAAAACGAGTTTTACTGGGACGAACTGGTCGGCCTGACCGTCGTGAACAAGAGCGGCGAAACGCTGGGCAAGGTATCCGGAATACTGGAGACCGGCGCTCACGACGTACTGAAGGTGACGGGCGAACGGGAACACTTGATCCCCTTCGTCGAAGCCATCGTCGGAGAAGTGGACCGCGCCGCCGGAAAGATTGTGGTCGATTGGGGCGCGGACTGGTGACACCACGGTTTCACGTGGTCACGCTGTTCCCGGCCCTGTTTGCGGCCCTGACGGAATACGGTGTAAGCGGTCGGGCAGTAAAGAACAAACTGCTCGAGTTGAAATTCTGGGACCCACGGGATTTCACCTCGGACAGTTACCGCACGGTGGACGACCGGCCCTTCGGCGGCGGCCCCGGCATGGTGATGTTGGCCGAACCGCTGGACCTGGCGCTGACCGCTGCGAAAACGGCGTTGAGCCGGGATGGAGTCACCCAGCCGCGCCTGATTTACCTTTCGCCCCAAGGGCGGACGTTAAACCAGGCCTTGGTTGAAGAATTGGCCAGGGAGCCGGCGCTGATACTGCTGGCGGGCCGTTACGAAGGCATCGACGAGCGCGTGTTCACCCGTCACCCGATGGAAGAAATCTCCATCGGCGACTATGTCCTGTCGGGCGGCGAGTTGCCGGCCATGGTGCTGCTGGATACGGTCATCCGCCAGCTGCCGGGGGCCTTGGGCCACGCCGGTTCGGCCGAGGAAGATTCCTTCGCCGACGGCTTGCTGGATTGCCCGCACTACACCCGGCCCGAAGTCTACTTGGGGCTGGAAACGCCGCCGGCACTGTTGTCCGGCAACCATGCCGGCGTTGCTCGCTGGCGATTTAAGCAAGGGCTGGGACGAACCTGGCAACGGCGGCCCGACTTGCTGGAAAAGCGCGAATTGAGCCGCGAAGAACAGAATTTGCTCGACGAATTTCGTCGGGAAGTAGCCGATCCGGGTAACCCGGATCATTAGAAACCGCGCCATGTCTCTGTTGATCGAGACCTCTAGGGCGAACATGCAAGGAAACTAACGATGAACCTCATCGAACAGCTCGAAAAAGAAGAAATCGCCCGCCTGGGCAAGACCCTTCCCGATTTCGCACCCGGCGACACCGTTGTCGTCTACGTGAAGGTCAAGGAAGGCGACAAGGAACGTCTGCAGGCTTACGAAGGCGTGGTCATTGCCAAGCGCAATCGCGGCCTCAACTCCGCCTTCACCGTGCGCAAGATCAGCGCCGGCGAAGGTGTCGAACGGACCTTCCAGACCTACTCCCCGCTGGTCGCCAACGTCGAAGTCAAGCGTCGCGGCGATGTCCGTCGCGCCAAGCTGTACTACCTTCGCGGCCGTACCGGCAAGTCGGCCCGGATCAAGGAAAAGCTGCCTGCAAAGAAAGCCTCCTGAGCCTTGCCGCTTCGTTAAAAGGCCGCCTTCGGGCGGCTTTTTCATTTCAGTGCGCCGCCTCCCAGTTCGCCCCCACCCCCGTATCCACCTTCAGCGGCACCTTCAATTCCGCGACGCCGCACATCAACTCGGGTAGCCGGGTCTTGACCCGGTCCAGTTCGTCTTCGGCCACTTCCAGTACCAGTTCGTCGTGGACCTGCATGATCAGGCGGGTTTTCAGCTTTTCCGCTTCCAGCCAGCCCTGCACGGCAATCATGGCCAGCTTGATCAGGTCGGCGGCGGTGCCTTGCATGGGCGCGTTGATCGCGGCCCGCTCGGCGCCTTGCCGGCGCATCGGGTTGCCGCCGCGTATCTCGGGCAGGTAGAGGCGACGGCCGAACAGGGTTTCGACGTAGCCTTCCATCTTGGCCTGTTCGCGAGTTCGGGCCATGTACTCGGCGACGCCGGGGTAGCGGGCGAAATAGCGCTCGATATAGGCCTGGGCCGTGGTCCGGTCGATGTTCAACTGCGCCGCCAGGCCGAAGGCGGACATGCCGTAGATGAGGCCGAAGTTGACCGCCTTGGCCATGCGCCGCTGCTCCGGCAGTACCTCTTCCGGCGCGAGGCCGAGCACTTCGGCGGCGGTGGCGCGGTGAATGTCGGCGTCTTCGGCAAAGGCCTTGAGCAGGCGTTCGTCGCTCGACAGATGGGCCATGATGCGCAGTTCGATCTGCGAATAATCTGCCGAGACGATGACGAAGCCCGGCTCGGCAATGAAGGCCTCGCGGATCTTGCGGCCCTCCACCGAGCGCACCGGGATGTTCTGCA
>JARLJM010000130.1 GCA_031291185.1 Parasulfuritortus sp.
CAGGCCAAATCGCAATTTCTGGCCAATATGAGCCACGAATTGCGCACCCCTCTGAACGGAGTGATCGGTGTCGCCCATCTGCTGGAAGAGACGCGGCTTGACCGGGAACAACGTGAATTGATCCAGATCGTCCGGTCGTCGGCCGACACCCTGCTGGGCCTGATCGACAATGTTCTCGATTTCTCCCGGATCGAGGCCGGCCGGCTCATCCTGGCCGACGAAGCCTTCGACCTGCACCTGCTGGTCAACCGCATCGTGCAGATGCTGAAACCGGCGGCCCAGAAGAAGGGCCTCACCCTGGCCGCACACATTGCGCCCCAGACCCCCTTTCGGCTCAGCGGCGATGCCCCCCATCTGCGTCAGATTTTGCTCAACCTGATCGGCAATGCCATCAAATTCACCGAAACCGGCCGGGTCGATCTGTATATCCGACCGGTCGGGCTGAGCGTACCACCCAGGCTCCAGTTCGAGGTGGTCGATACCGGCATCGGCATCCCGGTGCCGGCCCAGACGACTGTTTTCCAGAGTTTCACCCAGGCCGATGCCTCGATCACCCGTCGATTCGGCGGCTCGGGCCTGGGTACGACCATCGCCAAACAACTGGTCGAATTGATGGGCGGCCGGATCGGATTGCGTAGCGAAGAAGGGGTGGGCAGCGTCTTCTGGTTCGAGATTCCATTCACGTCGCAGGCCAGGCCTGAAACAGGGCCGCGCACAGAGGAACGGCTGAACGGCCAGGTGGCCTTGCTGGTGCCGGACGCCATGCGGCCGCGACTGGACGAGATGGTACGCAGCTGGGGGCTGGACGCACTGCCCTTGAGTTCAGACCGGGAAGTCGCAGGGGTGCTCGGCAACGCTGACACTGGCTCGCTCGCGGCAATGGTCCTTGCCCGCAATTGCCTGGCCGAGGACCCGCTGACCTTCATCCGGGCACTGGGCCTGTCCGGGCAGAAACAGAACCGGCCGGTGATCCTGATCGAAACATCAGGCGATGCCGATCCACGGTTTTCCGAAACGCGCCTGACCCAGGCCGGCTACGAAGCCGTACTGACCGATCCGGTCAATCCCAGTCTGCTGTTCAATGCAATCCATGCCGCGATGAGCGGGGCACTGCCCGGCAATGTCGTTTCCATCGCCGAGCATTTCCAGAATCGTGCCGGCGGGATGCGCCTGCGCATGCTCGTGGCCGATGACAATCCGGTCAATCTGCGGGTCACCCAGGGCATCATGGAACATGCCGGTCATGAGGTGCTCACCGTGAATGACGGCGAGCAAGCCCTGGATGTTCTCGAAGCCGAAGGCCACAACCTCGACCTGGCCATCATCGACATGCAGATGCCCGGACTATCCGGCCTCGACGTGGTGCGTCACTGGCGCATCATGGAGATGGGCCATCTTCCCATCATCATGCTCACGGCGGATGCACGGGAAGAAAGCATGCGGATCTGCCGGGAAGCCGGTGCGGATGTGTTCCTGACCAAGCCGATCAATGGTATCGACCTGATCGAAACCGTAGCACGACTGGCGACGACACCCGGTTCGGACGACGTCTGGCCCGCCAGCAAGAAGGCACGTGCGGCCGTCCTTCTGGATGAGACCATCCTGGATGACCTCGCCTCGGTCGCGGGCGGCCATGTCTTTGTCGAAGGCCTTATCCACGAATTTACCGGCGACAGTCTGCACGTTCTCGATGCCATCGAACGGGCCCAGCAGGACCGCGACTACCCCGCATGGAAAGAACAGCTTCACATGCTCAAGGGAGGGGCCAACGATGTCGGCGCACTCCAGCTGGCGAAGGCCTGCGAGGAGGCCGAGCGTATCCAGCCCTATGAACTCGGCGGCCCCTTGTCGCGGGAACGCCTTGGCCGGGTACGCGAGGCGTGGGAGGCCGCCGGCAAAGCGCTGTCGGAATATCTATCCCGCCAGTCGAGCCTCCAGCGGCATTGACTCCTCGACGCGGGGTGCAATCTTGCCACCCTGCCGCGCCACCAGACGCTCCATCATCCTCAGATCCTTCTGCTCGAGGCGGAGCGCAGCATCCACCCACACTTCGGTGATGCTCATCAATTCGTCATACGATACCGGCTGGATCAGTTCGCGCGCCGCACGCAACGCAAGCGAGCCATTGCGCGAACGACTGTCCTTGCGCACGTACTCGTAGACCGCCTGCGTTCCCTCGCCCGGTTCGGCCAGCACGTCGACAACACCCATTTCGTAAAGCTCTTCTGCACGGTACAGATTGCCGCTGAGTATCATCCGTTCGGCCTTGGCCATGCCGATGCGCCGCCCCAGCAAGGTCAAAGCCCCCATTCCTGGAAAAAGGTTGAACAGAATTTCGGGGAATCCCATTTTGCAACCCCTTTCAGCAATCAGCACATTGCCTGACAGGGCGCATTCGAAGCCGCCGCCAAG
>JARLJM010000014.1 GCA_031291185.1 Parasulfuritortus sp.
CTGGCGCTGGCCTATGGCGGCGCCACCGGTCATCTCGCCATCATTGCCCGAAGCCGCGGCCTGCCTGCCCTGGTCGCCGTCGGCGGTGGACTGCTGGACCTGGACAACGGTCGCACGGTTCTGCTCGACGCCGACAATGGCCGGCTGCTGGCCGACCCGGACAGCGCGCAGATCGAAGCCGC
This sequence comes from Parasulfuritortus sp., assembly GCA_031291185.1. GTDB lineage: Bacteria > Pseudomonadota > Gammaproteobacteria > Burkholderiales > Thiobacillaceae > Parasulfuritortus. The sequence continues at coordinate 183 of JARLJM010000014.1, forward strand.
CCGCAGTCTGCTCCGCAAGCGTGAAGCGAACCGGGTGGCCCGTCTGGCCAGCGCCGCCCAGCCGGCCCACACCCTGGATGGCGTCGAGATCGAGGTAGCCGGCAACATCGCCGACCGCGAAGAAGCCGAGATCGCCTTGCACAACGGCGCCGACGGCATCGGCCTGCTGCGCAGCGAATTCCTGTTCATGGAGCGGGACCAGCGCCCCAGCGCCGCCGAGCAGCAAACGGCCTACCAGGCCATCCTCGACACCATGGCCGGCCGGCCCACCACCATCCGCACGATCGACATCGGCGCCGACAAGCCCGTGTCCTATCTGACGCTCGCCAAGGAAGACAACCCGGCCCTGGGGGTGCGCGGCATCCGCCTCAGCCTGGCCGACGATGCCCTGTTCGACGACCAGTTCGGCGCCCTCCTGAGCCTGACGCCGCTGACCAAGCTGCGCCTGATGGTGCCCATGGTCGCCGAGGTCAGCGAAGTCGTGCGCGTCAAGGCCCGCATCGACCAACTGGCCGAACAATTGGGGCTGAAGGAACGGCCCCAGTTCGGGGTGATGATCGAAGTGCCCTCGGCCGCGCTGATGGCCGAGCAGATCGCCCAATACGTCGATTTCTTCTCGGTCGGCACCAACGATCTCACCCAGTACACCCTGGCGATGGACCGCTGCAACCCGGACATGGCGGCGCGCCTGGACCAGTTGCATCCCGCCGTGCTGCGCTTGCTGGCGATGACCGTCGAGGGTGCGCGCAAGCACGGCAAGTGGGTCGGCGTATGCGGCGGCGCAGCCGGGGACCGGCAGGCGATCCCGCTGTTGCTGGGCTTGGGCGTCAGCGAACTGTCGGTCGCGCCGCCCATGGTGGCCGAGGTGAAGGAACTGGTGCGCAGCCTCGACCGGGAACACTGTGCGGCCGCCATGGCCGGGATTTTGCAGCTCGAATCCGCCGCCGCCGTGCGTGCGGAAGTACTACGACGCTGGCCCCAATGCGGCCGGCATGGCAATGGCGAGGAGTGACCCGATGAAACGACACTATTTTTCCGGCGTCCAGCAGATGGGGCGCGCGCTCATGCTACCCATCGCCGTGCTCCCCGTGGCCGGCCTGCTGCTGCGGCTCGGACAACCCGATCTGTTCAATCTGCCCTTCATGGCCCAGGCGGGCGATGCGATCTTTACCAACCTGGCCTTGATCTTCGCGCTCGGCGTGGCCATCGGGTTTGCCAAAGACAACCATGGCGCCGCCGGGCTGGCCGGGGCGATCGGCTATCTGGTGCTGACCGCGGTCATGAAGGCCATCGATGCGAAGATCAACATGGGCGTGCTGGCCGGCATCACCGCCGGACTGTCGGCGGGCCTGCTCTACAACCGCTACCGGGATTTCACCCTGCCCAGCTTTCTCGCCTTCTTCGGCGGCAAGCGTTTCGTGCCCATCGCCACCGGTTTCGCCATGTTGCTCGCAGGTATCGTCCTCGGCTACGTCTGGCCCTTCATCCAGACCGGCATCGACACGCTCGGCCATTGGCTGATCGGCAGCGGCGAACTCGGGCTGTTCATCTATGGCGTGCTCAACCGCGTGCTGATCGTGACCGGTCTGCACCACATCCTGAATTCATTCGTCTGGTTCGTTTTCGGCAACTACCCGGACCCGCTGGTGGCCGGCAAGGTGGCCAGCGGCGACCTCAACCGCTTCTTCGCCGGCGACCCGACTGCCGGCCGGTTCATGGCCGGGTTTTTCCCGGTGATGATGTTCGGCCTGCCTGCGGCCTGCCTGGCCATGTACCGCACTGCCCGTCCCGAGAACCGCGCGGCCGTGGGTGGCGTGCTGCTGTCCATGGCGTTGACGGCGCTGTTCACGGGCGTCACGGAACCCATCGAGTTTGCTTTCATGTTTCTGGCCCCGTTGCTTTACGCGATCCACGCGCTGCTGACCGGCATTTCCATGGCGCTGATGCATGCCCTCGACGTGCGCCTCGGCTTTACCTTCTCGGCGGGCTTGTTCGATTTCCTGCTTTCCTTCAACAAGGGCCACAACGGCTGGCTGGTACTGCCCGTCGGGATCGCCTACTTCATCATCTACTACACCCTGTTCGTCTTCTTCATCAAGCGCTTCGACCTCATGACACTGGGGCGTGAACAGAATTCCGCAGCGGAAGAATCCACGTCCGTACCTGCGGCCGGCAGCGGCTCGCGAGCCCAGGCCTTCATCGATGCACTCGGCGGTTCATCCAATCTGGTTTCTGTCGATGCCTGCACGACCCGTCTGCGCCTTCAGGTCCGCGACAACGGCGGGATCGACGAAGCCGGTCTCAAGAAACTGGGCATACGCGGCCTCATCAAGCCGGCGCCGGGCAATCTCCAGGTCATCATCGGACCGGAAGCGGATGTCTTGTCCGACCAGATGCGCGCGCTGCTGACTCAGAACACGCCCCAAACAGTCACTCGTCATGGCGACGTTGCCAAAACCAGCGACGCTGCGGCAGCAGAGATCGATGCGCCGGCATGGCTCGATGCCCTGGGTGGCAAGGACAACGTGCGGAGTGTCGAAAGTGTGGCGGGAACACGCTTGAGAGTCTGTCTGGCCGATCAGGAGCGGCTGAATCCGGCCAATCTAGAAAAACTCGGCGCCACGGCTGTGCAGGCCTTCAGCAGTGAATTGGTGCACATCATCCTGAGTAGCGACACGCGCGCCCTGGCGCTGGCCATCAATCACGCCATCAACGCTGACTTAGTCGCCGTTTAAGATGAAATATCTTGCCTGTCTGCTCAGTGCAGTCAGTCTGCCGGTTGTTGCCTCCCCGACACCTGTCACGCCGATCGAACACGTCATTGTCCTGGTCGGTGAAAACCGGACCTTCGACAATCTGTTCGCCACCTGGCGCCCACGGAGCGGAGCGACGGTATGGAATCTGTTGTCGCGGGGTATCGTGCAGGAAGATGGTTCGCCCGGCCCCAATTTTGGCGTGGCGAACCAGAGGCTGGCGCAGACCGGCGGTGCGTATGCGGCCAAGCTGGACACCACAGGCACCTATGACCATCTGCCTCAGCCTTATGCGGCGGGTGCTTTCGGTCAGCGCCGCGATGTACCCGACGCGCGTTTCCCGGCCGACCTGCCAAACGGCCCCTTCCAGATCACGAAGTATGTAAGCAACGGGGCGCACACCGGCGATCCGATCCATCGTTTTTTCCAGATGTGGCAGCAAGTGAACGGGGGCGCCTCGGACCTGTTCGTTTGGACGGCCGATAGTGCGGGCTCGGGGCCCGACAACGGAGAGGATTCCGTGCTGGCGCCAGGCCAGGCCCGGCAGGGCGGGGTGGCGATGGGTTTCTATAACATGGCGCAGGGCGATGCGCCCTATTTGCGCAACCTGGCGGATAACTATGCCGTCGCGGACAACTACCATCAGCCGATCATGGGCGGCACCACGGTCAATTACTTCGCGCTGGCCAGCGCCGACGTGGGTGTCTACCTGAAAAACGGCAAGCCGGCCAAACCGCCGCAAAACCAGATCGAAAACCCCGACCCGCGTCCCGGCAGCAACAACCTCTATACCGCCGACGGTTTCCAGGGCGGCACCTACGTGAACTGTTCGGACCCGGACGCGCCGGGCGTGGCCGGCATCCGCAAGGTGCTGGCAAGTCTGCCGTACCGTCCGTTCAACGACGGCAACTGTGCGCCCGGGCATTACTACATGGTCAACAATCTGGAACCGGGCTTCAGGCCCGACGGCTCGACCAAGCCGCTCAACCCGGACCCGTTCCTGCTGCCGCCCCAGACCCTGCCGAACATCGGCGACCTGCTCACCAAGGGCGGCGTGTCCTGGAAATGGTATAGCGGCGGCCGGAACGACGGCATCCATGTCGACCGGGAATATTGCGGCATTTGCGACACCCCCACCTTCTTCGGCTCGACCATGACCGGGCCCGACAAGCAGAAATTGCAGGACCTGCAGCAGTTCTATGTGGATATCAAAGACGCGAAGCACTTTCCCTCGGTGGCCTTCATCGCGCCCTACGATAGCGTTTCAGGCCACCCCGGCTACGCCATGGAGATCGGTTTCGAGGAACTGGTCCGCGACGTCGTCGACCGGGTCCAGTCTAATCCCGCCCTGTGGCGGAAAACGGCCATCCTGGTCACCGTCGACGAGGGTGGCGGCTACTATGATTCAGGCTACATCCAGTTCATCGATTTCTTCGGCGATGGCACCCGCATCCCGCTGATGGTCATTTCACCTTTTGCTCGCAAGGGTTACGTTGACCACACGTATTACGATCACGCGTCCATCCTCAAATTCATCGAACGCAACTGGAACCTGTCCACCCTTTCGCCGCGCAGCCGCGACAACCTTCCCAATCCGGTCGCCGATGCCGCCCACCCCTACGTTCCGGCCAATCGTCCAGCGATCGGCGATCTCATGAACATGTTCGATCTACCTTGAGCAGGCTCAGGCTACCGGCACGAAAAAAACGCGGCATATTTCAACATCTGTGCCAGACAAGCCAACCGGCGGCGTTCCAAGCACACCACCCAAACTAGCCTTCAGCGCACGTCGACCAGCCTGCCGTCCTGCAATTCCAGCACCCGCTGCATCCGGGCCGCCAGATGCGGGTCGTGGCTGACCACCAGGAAACTGATGCCGTGCTTCTCGTTCAGCCCGCTCATCAGGTCCTGAATGCGCTCGGCGGTCTGCCGGTCCAGGTTGCCGGTCGGTTCGTCCATCAGGACGCAGGCTGGCTGGGTGACCAGGGCGCGGGCGATAGCGGCACGCTGACGTTCGCCGCCGGACAACTCGCCCGGCCGGTGTTCAAGACGGTGACCGAGGCCGACTTCTTCCAGCCAGGGGCGGGCCATTTCCAGTGCCCTGGCCTTGTCCATGCGCCGGATCAGAAGCGGCATGGCGACGTTTTCCAGGGCGGTGAATTCCGGCAGCAGATGGTGGAACTGGTAGACGAAACCGAGCGAACGGTTGCGCGCTTCGCCCCGGGCAGTTTCACCCATCCGCCAGAGGTCCTGGCCGGCGACCCAGACTTGGCCGGCATCGGGCCGGTCCAGCCCGCCCAGCACGTGCAGCAGCGTGCTCTTGCCGGACCCGGAGGCGCCGACCACCGCCACCCGCTCGCTCGGGCCGATCTCGAAGTCGATGTCGGCCAGAACCGGCACCTCGACCTTCCCCTGCCAGTAGCTCTTGCTCAGCCCGGCGCACTTCAGAACGGCATCACTCATAGCGCAGTGCCTCCGCCGGTTGGACGCGGGATGCGCTCCAGCTTGGATACAGGGTCGCCAGGAA
>JARLJM010000131.1 GCA_031291185.1 Parasulfuritortus sp.
TTCAGGTTGGGGCATCTTCCGGCTTGTCCTCGTCCGCTACCGTGCCCAGACCCCAGGCCTCCCACGTATACCAGTCCTCGCCGAGCGTCTCGATCGGGTGCTCGGTACGGCCGGAACCGTTGCCGCACAGGAGTGAATCGGCCGGGCAATATTTGTCGCAACCCCAGCAGATACGCTCGGGATGTTTGGGTTTCAACGGGAACTTCTGTGGCTTTTTCACGGCGCGATGATAATCGGGTCCGCGGCCACAAGCGACACGCCGACCCTCACGCCATTTGGCTAAATACGACTTTCACATCCTTCGGTGGCGTGTGATAAGGCGCCGAACTGACCAGAACGCCGGCCCCCGCCGCCGCGTAGGCGACGGCATTGCCGGCATTCACGCCGCCGGCAATGGCAATGATCGGCGTGAGCCGATTCCCGGCCAGCTTTGCCTTGAGGTCGCGCACCTGGTCGGGATTGAACCGTTCGAGCTGCAACACCGGCGCGCCGGCCTCGGCCCAAACCAAGGCTTCCGCTTCGTCCGAAACCTCGACCACCAGGCCGCGCTCCGGAAGGGACTGGCGCAGGCGGACCACGGTATCGGCGGCCGATTCGTCCAGGAAGAGCCGGTGCTCGTGAAACAGGAGCAGGGTTTCCGACAGGCCCAGCCGGTGCATGTAGGCGCCGCCGCTGCGGACCGCCTTGACCGCCATCGACTTGGTGCCGGGGAAGTGTTTTCGGGTACAGGCGAGCGGCGTGTCGAATCCTGCGTCGCGCAGATTTTTTACGATCGCCGCCGTTCCCGAAGCGACGCCTGAATAGAGTTCCACCAGTATCTGGGCGACCTTCCAGACCCGATGCAGGGTGGCGGCATCGCCCTCTGCCGTCAGCAGCAATCCGTCGGTCGCCGTGCCCGAGGGCGCAACGACCTTGGCGCTGGCGCCCGCCAGATGGAACAGGCGCGCCGCTTCTTCGGTGCCGCATACGGTCATGCTGGAACGGGCATTGAAAACCAGCCCGGCCGGCCGGTCGCCGATACCGAGCTGGTCCGTGGTGAGGTCGCCAAAGGGAACATCCTCGGCCAGCAGGCGCAACAGTGCTTCATCGGAAAGTGCCAGGTTCATTTCATTCTCGAAGTTAGCCGATCAAGGCCACGGCCTTGATCTGGACCCAGACCGGTCGACCAGGCGCGAGCTCAAGCCCTGAAGCAGAACGGTTCGTGACGCGCGCGACGATGGGCGTGCCGCCCACTTCCACCCGGATCAGCGACAGGGCCGGGTGGCTGTCGTCGGACATGGCGGCCACCGTGCCGGGCAGCAGGTTGAGGATGCTGGTATCGGTCTGGTGCGCCAGCGACAGGCTGACGTCGCGGGCCAGGATGCGGACGCGGACGTGGCGGCCGATGGGCAGGCCGGTGTCGCGCACCCAGAGTTCACCGCCGGCGAAGTCGGCCCGGATCAGGTGCCAGGCTTCATCGCGGGCGCCGATCACGGCGTCGATCACCACGCCGACGTCTTCGCCCAGCTGGATCGGCAGATCGAGCCGGGCCAGGGTCTCGGCCAGCGGCCCTTCGGCGACGGCGCGGCCATTGTCGAGTGCGACGATGTGATCGGCGAGCCGGGCGACTTCGTCGGGCGAGTGGCTGACGTAGAGGATGGGAATCTCCAGCTCGTCGTGCAGGCGTTCGAGATAAGGCAGGATTTCCTGCTTGCGGGCCAGGTCAAGGGCGGCCAGCGGCTCGTCCATGAGCAGTATCTTCGGACTCAACGCCAGGGCCCGGGCGATGGCGACCCGCTGCCGCTCGCCGCCGGAGAGGCTGCCCGGCCGCCGGTCGAGCAGGTGGCCAATGCCAAGCAGTTCAATGGCGTTGTCCAGCGACACCCGCCGCGCTTCGGCCGGCACCCGGCGCATCCCGTATTCCAGATTGCGCCGGATGCTGAGGTGGGGAAACAGGCTGGCTTCCTGGAA
>JARLJM010000132.1 GCA_031291185.1 Parasulfuritortus sp.
AGAGGCGGCTGTTGCCCTTGGCATCCTAACGAACCGGTCATTGGCATATGGCACGCATAGGAACCGGAAAGATGACCCTGACCGCAGACAAGCCGACATTCCAAGCCAATCCCAAGCCGCTTACCATCCTGCCTCCCAGACAGAAACAATAGAAATCTAATTTTTCTTTAAGAGAATATATTGCGTATTATGGAAAACATGTTTTCCAAAGATACGCCAAACACATTAGCCCGTCTTGGCGAGCGCCTACGCGCCGAGCGTCTGGCCCGGAACGAGCCTCAAGCCCGTTTCGCGGCTCGCCTGGGCATTTCCGTGCCCACGCTGCGGCGCATGGAGCAAGGCGACCCGACCGCCCAGATCGGCCACTGGCTGGCTGCGCTCGCACTGCTCGACCGGCTGGCCGATGCCGAGGCCTTTCTGGCGCCACGGCCAAGCCTGTTTGAAATCGCGGCCGCGCCCAAGACTCGGCAACGGGCCCGGAGCAAGCCGTGATGCGCCTCGACGCCTGGCTGACCTTGCCCGATGGCGGCAGCCGTCGCGTCGGAGAGATCGCCTTTTCCGATGCTGACCAGCAAGGTCGCTACGCCAGCGCGTTTCGCTACACGGCGGAGTGGCTGAGTGATGGCGATGTCTTTCCGATCGACCCGGCTAACTTGCCGCTGGCTTCGAAGGAATACCAGGCCGAACGCCTGACTCCGCCGCTCATGGCGCTGGAGGACGCCCTGCCGGACGCCTGGGGCCGCCGCCTTCTGATCCTGCGCGACGAACTGCCGCGCAACCGGCAAAACGAACCGCATCTGCTGCATTCCCTAGCCGGTCGCGGCTTGGGCGCATTGAGCTTTTTCCTGCCCGGCCAGGCCCCTGAAAAAGACGATGCCGATGCCGATATCGTCGAACTCGACACCCTCTCCGACTCCGCCGCTGCCCTGGAAGCAGGCAGGGAAATCGATACCCGTATGCGTATCCTGCTCGCCGCCGGCAGTTCCCCCGGCGGCGCACGGCCCAAGGCGCTGATTCAGGATGGCGACAGCCACTGGATCGCAAAATTCGCCAGCCGCCGCGACGAAGTGGACGAAGTCGGTCTCGAAACGACTGCTCTGGCACTGGCCAGGCAGGCCGGCCTCGACGTGCCCGACTTCAGGTTTGCACCTCTGGCTGGGGGGCGACGCGCCCTGCTGGTGCGCCGGTTCGACCTGACGCCGCAGGGCCGCCGCCACATGCTCAGCTTCCGCTCCCTGCTTGCCGCAGATGGCTATTACGTGCTGAGTTATGCCGACCTGATCGCCGCCCTGCGCAAACACAGCAGCCGACCCGAGTTTGATGTGCCCGCCCTGTTCCGGCAGACGGTGTTCAATGCCCTGATCGGCAACACCGACGACCACCTGAAAAACTTCTGGCTCCTGCATGATGCGGCGGGTTATCGCCTGACGCCCACCTTCGACCTTCTGCCCGATGTCGGCGCCCGGCGCGAGCATGTGCTGATCTTCGACCTCGCACCCACGCCACCCGGCCCCGCCGGGCTGGCGGCACTCGGTCGCAAGTGGGGCGTGAGCGGCAGCGCCGCCATCGTCGAAAATGTCGTCGCCGCCTTGGCCGGATTTGCAGAAACGGCGTCAAAGTACGGCGTCCCGGAACCTGAAATCGCGCACTTCGATCTGGACATTGCGCGCCGCCTGACAAAGGAATGACCATGAACGACCTCGCCCCCTACGCCGCCCAGTCCGCCCACTCTCGTGGCCGCCGTCACCCCGAACCCCCGGCCGCACCGCGTTCCGAATTCCAGCGCGACCGTGACCGCATCATCCACTCCACGGCGTTTCGCCGCCTGGAGTACAAGACCCAGGTGTTCGTGAACCACGAAGGCGACCTGTTCCGCACCCGCCTGACCCACAGCCTGGAAGTGGCCCAGATCGGCCGCACCCTGGCCCGCATCCTCAATCTGGATGAAGACCTGATCGAGACCGTTGCTCTGGCCCACGACCTCGGCCACACGCCTTTCGGCCATGTTGGACAGGACGCCTTGAACGAATGCATGAAAGAACACGGCGGCTTCGAGCACAACCTGCAATCGCTGCGGGTGGTCGATGCGCTGGAGCAGAAATATGCCGAATTCGAAGGGCTGAACCTGACCTTCGAAGCGCGCGAAGGCATCCTCAAGCATTGCTCGAAGAAGAACGCCGAGAAGCTGGGCGATGTCGGCCAGCGCTTCCTGGAAGGCAAACAGCCCAGCCTGGAAGCCCAGATCACCAACCTGGCCGATGAGATCGCCTACAACAACCACGACGTCGACGATGGCCTGCGCTCGGGCCTGATAACGCTGGAGCAGCTATCCGAAATCGCCATTTTCCGCCGTCATCTGGACGAGGTGCGGCAACGCTATCCGGACCTCACCGACAGGCGGCTGATACACGAAACTGTGCGCCGGATGATCAACAGCCTGGTGGTCGATCTGGTCAGCCAGACCCGGGCCAACATCGCCGCACACAAACCGCAAAGCCTGGACGATGTGCGGGCCTGCCCACCCCTGGCCGCCTTCAGCCCGGAAATGCGCGGGGAAAGCCTGACCCTGAAACGCTTCCTGTTCCAGAATCTGTACCGCCATTACAAGGTGGTGCGGATGAGCGAAAAGGCCCGGCGCCTGATCCGCGACCTGTTCGACACCTTCATCAGCGAGCCGCGCCTGTTGCCGCCGGACTTTCAGGAACGGGCGGCGGAGAATCTGCAACGCGCGGTATGCGATTACATCGCCGGGATGACCGACCGCTACGCCATCCTGGAACACCGGCGCATTTTCGACATCGAGGAACTGGCCTAGTCCCTGACCGCGCGGGTAATCACCCAGACCGATACCTCGGCCGCGCCAGCCCGTTTCACCACCTTGGCCAGCTCATTCAGGCTGGCGCCGCTGGTCATCACGTCGTCGACCAGCGCGACATGTTTACCGGTCAAATCCAGATCGCAGGCGAAGGCATTGCGCATATTCCCGCGCCGGTGCTTGAGCGGCAGCTCTACCTGTGGTCGGGTATCGCGCACCCGACGAGTGTTGCGAAGATCCAGAGCAACATCCAGCTGATTGGATAGGCGTTTGGCCAGCAAAGCCGCCTGGTTGAAGCCCCGTTCCTTCAGGCGGTTCTCATGCAGGGGCATGGGGATGATGAGGTCAGGCCGGTCGGCACCGGCCAGCGTCTCGACCAGCCGGTCGGCCAGCCAGGGCGCCAGAGCCAGTTCGTCGCCGTATTTCAACTGCTGAACCAGCACCGAGGCGGGAAATGCGTACTGATAGACCGAGACCGTCCGGTCAAATGCCGGCGGGTGTTTCAGACAGGCGCCGCACACCGCACCGGCCAGCGTGGGCAGGGCGCAAACAGGACAACATTCGGCCGGAACACGTGGCAGATCGCCGGCACAGCCGGGGCATAGCAACGTTCCCTGAGTTCGTGCGCCACATAGGAAGCAGGGCTGGGCCACACGCTTTTGCATAAATTGCATGCAGTTGTTCATAAACACGCCAATCAAGTTTGACAAGCCTCCCTGCTGTAATTGAATATGCGCGGCTCCTTCTGGCATTTTCCGTTAACCATGGCCGAAAAACACCTCATAACCGCCGCCGCCTGTTTGCGCAGCGCACGCCTGTTCAATTACCTGGCAGTGGCCACTACCGTCCTGTCGGCCTCGCTCTTCACCCTGGGTCATTTCATGGCCGACAAGAAGATGGCCTTTCTGCCCATGGCCATGTCGCTGCCTCCGATCATGATCTGGCTGGCAGCCTCGATTTTCGTCTATGCCGCCATCGCCCATCACCCCAATCTCCGGGTCCGGCATTTCAACAAGTGGGCCGGTTATCGCTATTACGCAATCGTCGGCTTCATGACCATCATGGCCAACGATCTGGCTCATGCCATCGGCTGGGACGGCATCTGGATGCTATTCATCGGGGCGCTGATCCCCTGGGCCGGCTACGACATCTGGCGCGCCGGACGGGAACCATGGAACGACATCGAAATCGAGGCACAAGCACATGACTGATCTATCCGAAATGAACACATCCCAGGTCTGGAACCAGGCCGCTGTCGCCGCACTGTTCGAACTGCCCTTCAACGACCTGATGTTCCGCGCCCAGACAGCTCACCGCGAACACTTCGATGCCAATGCCGTGCAGATGTCCACCCTGCTGTCGATCAAGACCGGCGGCTGTTCGGAAGACTGCGGTTACTGCTCGCAATCGGCCCGCCACGACACCGGCCTGGAGCGCGAAAAGCTGATGGCCATAGACGAAGTTGTCGCCACCGCCAAGGCCGCCAGGGACAGCGGCGCGACCCGCTTCTGCATGGGCGCCGCCTGGCGCGGCCCCAAAGACAAGGATCTCGACGGCGTGATCGACATGGTCCGCCAGGTCAAGGCGCTGGGCATGGAAACCTGCGTCACGCTGGGCATGCTCAAGGACGGCCAGGCCGAGAAACTGAAGGACGCCGGGCTGGATTACTACAACCACAATCTGGACACCGCGCCCGAGTTTTACGGCCAGGTCATCACCACCCACACCTTCGACGATCGCCTGGACACCCTGCGCCAGGTGCGCGAGGCCGGCATCTCGGTCTGCTGCGGCGGCATCGTCGGCCTGGGCGAGACCCGCGCCATGCGCGCCCGCCTGATCGCCGAACTGGCCTGCCTGAATCCGCAACCGGAATCGGTGCCGATCAACATGCTGGTCAAGGTGCCGGGCACACCGCTGTCGGTCGAGGCCGATCTCGATCCGCTCGAATTCGTCCGCACCATCGCCGTCGCGCGCATCACCATGCCTGCCTCGCACGTCCGGCTGTCGGCGGGACGACGCGAACTGGGCGAAGCGGTGCAGGCCCTGTGTTTCCTGGCCGGCGCCAACTCGATTTTCTACGGCGACAAGCTGCTGACCACCGGCAACCCGGACGTCGAGGCTGACCAGATCCTGTTCGCCAAACTGGGCCTGAAACCCGAGCCGGTCAAAGGCCGCCGCTGCGCCGAGGCGTAAGCCGATGATCGACTTTGCGGCCCGGCTCGCCGAGCTGGACGCCTTGGGCTTGCGCCGCCGCCGCCGGGTACTGGACAGCGCTCAGGGCGCTCACGTCCGGGTCGACGGCAAGGACTATTTATCCTTCGCCAGCAACGACTACCTTGGCCTGGCCGCCCATCCGGCCATCGCCGAGGCGGCCTGCGCAGCGCTCCGGGATTTCGGCACCGGCACCGGCGCGGCCCATCTGCTTACCGGCCACCACATTCTTCACCACCAGGCCGAGCAGGCGCTCGCTGCCTTCGTCGGCCAGCCTGCCGCGTTGCTGTTTTCGACCGGTTACATGGCCAATCTGGGCGTGGTCACGGCCCTGCTCGACCGGCACGGTGCGATCTTCGCCGACAAGCTCAACCACGCCTCGCTGGTCGACGCCGCCCAGCTCTCCCGTGCCGCGCACCAGCGCTATCGCCACAATGACCTGGAACACCTCGAACAGTTGCTGCGCGCCAGCGACGCCGAACACAAGCTGATCGCCACCGATGCCGTGTTCAGCATGGACGGCGACCTCGCCCCGGTACCCGAACTTCTGGCCCTGGCCGAGAAATACGACGCCTGGCTGTATGTCGATGACGCCCACGGCTTCGGTGTACTGGGCCACGACGGACGCGGCGTACTGGAACATTTCGCGCTGCCGCACTCTCCCCGCCTGATCTACCTCGCGACACTGGGAAAAGCGGCCGGCGTGGCCGGCGCCTTCGTCGCCGGAACGAAAGACCTGGCCGAGTGGCTGGTCAACAAAGCCCGTACCTACATCTTCACTACGGCCCAGCCGCCCGCGCTGGCCGCCGCCGTATCGGCCAGCCTGGGACTGATCGCCGGCGAACCCGAACGGCGCGAGCGGCTCGCGACCCTGATCGCCCGATTGAAGGCCGGCGTCGCCACGCTACCCTGGCCGCTGATGGCTTCGGAAACGCCTATCCAGCCGCTGCTGATCGGCGACAACCACGCGACCCTGCGCCTGTCTGACGGCCTGCGCGAGCGCGGCATCCTGCTGCCGGCCATCCGACCGCCGACCGTGCCCGAAGGCAGCGCCCGCCTGCGCATTTCACTTTCCGCCAACCACACCGAAGCGGACATCGACCGATTGCTCATGGCATTGAGGGAACTGGCATGAGCACGCCACTGGTGTTCCTGCATGGCTGGGGCCTGCATGGCGGCATCTGGGCAGAGACCATTGCCGAGCTTGGCCTTGAAGCGCAGGCCCCCGACCTGCCAGGTTACGGCCGCAACGCCACGGTTACGCCCTATGACACAAATCACCTGGCCGACGCACTCGCTGTCGATCTGCTACCGGATGCCGTCGTGGTCGGCTGGTCGATGGGCGGCATGACCGCGCTCGCACTGGCCGCTCGCCACCCGATCAAGGCGCTGGTTCTTGTCGGCACCAGCCCGGTCTTCACCAACCGGGCCGACTGGTCGCATGGCTTGTCACCGGAAATTCTGGCCGGCTTCGCCGACTCGCTGGCAGCCGATTACCGGGCGACGTTGCTGCGATTCCTCTCCCTGCAGGCGCGCGGCGGCGATGCCGCACGCGAGGTCATCGCCCGCTTGCGGCAATCGGTGTTCGAACGCGGCGAACCCCGGCCCGATACGCTGGCCAACGGACTGGAATTGCTGCGCACGGTCGACCTGCGCGCGGAGTCTGCCGCCATTGCCTGTCCGACCCTGATCATCCACGGCGGACGCGACGCGCTCTGTCCGCCGGCTGCGGGCGAGTGGCTGGCCGCCCGCATTCCGAATGGCCGTCTGGCCGTCCAGCCGCAAGCGGCGCACGCCCCATTCCTGTCCCACCCGGCCTGGTTCGCCGAACAATTGAAAGCATTCCTCGATGAAACCGGCGCTTAAACAGGCCATCCGGGCCGCCTTCGAAAAGGCCGCGCGAACCTACGACGATGCCGCCTTCCTGCAACAGGAGGTGGCCCGGCGCATGGACGAGCGGCTGGCAATGATGAAGCTGTCGCCAGGCCGCATTCTGGACGCCGGTTGCGGCACCGGCTTCGGCTTTCCGCTGTTGAACACGCGTTACCCTGACGCCCATCTGGTCGGGCTGGACCTGGCCCACGCCATGCTGACCGAGGCGCGCCAGCGGCTGCCCAAACCGTCCCTGTTCGACCGTTTGCGGTCACCTTTCTCATCTCATCACGCGCCACTGATCAGCGCCGACATGGAGGCCATGCCCCTTGCAGCCGACAGCGTGGACATGATCTGGTCGAGCCTGGCCATGCAATGGATCGCCGCACCCGAAAACATGTTCCGGGAAATGCGCCGGGTACTTAAACCCGGCGGCCTGCTGCTGTTCTCCACCTTCGGCCCGGACACCCTGCGTGAACTGCGCGCCGCCTTCGCCGGGGTGGATGGTTACAGCCACGTCAACCGCTTCATCGACATGCACGACATCGGCGATGCGCTGATTCATTCCGGTTTCGCCAACCCGGTGATGGAGATGGAATACCTGACCCTGACCTATGCCGACCTCAAGGGCGTATTGCGCGACCTCAAGGGCATCGGCGCCCACACGGTGCTGGAAGGCCGCCGCGAGGGACTGATGGGGCGGCGCGAATGGCAGCGGCTGGTCGCGAACTACGAGCAATTTCGCCACGAGGGACGCCTGCCCGCAACCTACGAAGTGATCTATGGTCATGCCTGGGTCGGTGACAAGGCATCGTGGGAAGATGGCCGCAAGGTCATCCAGCTCAAGATCGAACAACGTCAGGCGGGACTGCGCTGATGCCGGGCCTGTTCATCACCGGCACGGACACCGGCGTCGGCAAGACGTTCGCCACCGCCGCCCTGTTGCACGCCATGGCGACGCTCGATCTGCGCGCACTGGCCATGAAACCGATTGCGGCCGGTGCCGAACTGGTCGACGGCGTCTGGATAAACGAGGATGTGGCGATACTTGAGAAAGCCGGCAACGTCAGTGCCCCACGCGACTTGGTCAATCCCTACCTGTTCCGCGAGCCTCTGGCGCCGCACATCGCCGCCGAGCGCAAGGGTGTGCGCATCGAGATACCGCGCATCGTCGATGCGTTTACGGAATTGTCGAACCGCTCCGACTGGGTGCTGGTGGAAGGCGTGGGCGGCTTCCGGGTACCGCTGGACAACCAGCGCGACGCCGCCGATCTGGCCGTGGCGCTTGGCTTGCCGATTGTTCTGGTGGTAGGCATGCGACTGGGTTGCCTCAACCATGCCTTGCTGACCGCCGAAGCGGTCGCAGCAAGGGGGTTGCGCCTGGCAGGCTGGATTGCCAACCGGATCGATCCGGATATGAAAGCCTTCGACGAGAACCTGACAACGCTGCAAAAACGGCTGCCAGCCCCTTGCCTGGCGGTCCTGCCCTATCTGGACGACCACGCCCCTGAACACGCGGCCCGACTCGTTCCACCGAAACCACTTGCGCTATGGCTAAAAAGTTTGGTCTAGGCAAAACGGCCAAGCTGGTTATAATTCGGACAAAAAACTCTTTAAGGAGTTGTAAATGGTTTTGTCACGTACTAGCCAGTATGCAATTCAGGCGCTTATTTATATCGCCACCCAGGCTCCCGGCGAGCCGGTATTGAATCGCGACATCGCTGAACGCCTGAACGTACCGGCAGCTTATCTGGCGAAGATTCTTCAGAATCTTTGCAAACACGGTTTGCTCGACTCCTTCCGGGGTCGGCTGGGCGGCTTTTGCCTACGCGAGGGTATGCACAAAAGCACCCTGATGCACGTCCTGCAACTGACCGAGGGCCCGGATTTCACAAAGAACTGCATCCTCGGCCTGAAGGAATGTTCCGACGAAACCGCCTGTCCCATGCATTTCAAATGGAAACCGGTCAAGAACAAGATCATTTCCATGCTTAACTTCATGACGCTCGACGAACTGGCCAAGGCCGTGCTGACCGGCAAATATCGCCTGGCCGACCTGCCCGCATCAGCCATACCATCCTGATGGGAAAACGCTCCTGGCTCGCTGCCATTTTGGCCGTGTTTCTGGCCCTGATGGCTGGCTGCGGACCGTCGAAGCGAACCGATTTCAAGGCCACCGACATTACCGGTGCCGACTTCGGGCGTCATCTTGAGCTAACCGATCACAACGGAGTCAAGCGCAGCCTGTCCGATTTCCGGGGCAAACTGGTCGTCTTGTTCTTCGGCTACACCCACTGCCCGGATGTCTGCCCCACCACGCTGTCCGACGTCGCCTCTGCGCTCAAGCTGATGACACCCGACGAGGCAAAGCAGGTACAGGTTCTGTTCGTCACTGTCGATCCTGAACGGGATACGCCTGACATGCTCAGGGAATATGTGCCCTATTTCTACCCTACATTTCTGGGCCTGTACGGCACTCCGGCCGAAGTCGCC
Source organism: Parasulfuritortus sp. (assembly GCA_031291185.1). Lineage (GTDB taxonomy): Bacteria > Pseudomonadota > Gammaproteobacteria > Burkholderiales > Thiobacillaceae > Parasulfuritortus. Next base: position 9,392 of record JARLJM010000132.1, read on the forward strand.
ACTGCAGCTAAAGAGTTTCGAATCCATTACAGCAAACACGCCGAATCCGGCCCTATCGGCTATCTCGTCGACCATACGGCGGGCAGCTATGTCCTTGATCGCAAGGGACGTATACGCCTGTTCCAGCCGTATGGCCAACCTTCCGCCGACATCGCTCACGACCTGAGCTTGCTCCTCCGGGAATAGCCCCGTCACCTTGCGACTGCGGTTGCTTTAGGCATATACTCCGCCGTCATTTTTATAGATTGCCGGGTATCCGGCAGGCACCCCAGTCGGTCCCGCGGTCTGGAGGTGTATAGCAGGCTACCCCGAGGAGAAGTCATGTCTGGAAGCAATCCCGCGCTTGCGGAACAGTACGATTACGAGATCATCAAGAAATTCTCGATCATGTCCATCGTCTGGGCGGTCGTCGGCATGTCAGTCGGCGTATACATCGCCTCTGAACTGACCTGGCCGTTTCTGAATTTCGACATTCCCTACATCACCTTCGGACGCTTCCGTCCGGTACACACCAGCGCGGTAATTTTCGGTTTTGGCGGCTCCGCCCTTTTCGCCACCTCCTATTATGTGGTTCAGCGCACCTGCCAGACCCGGCTCTGGGGCGGCGGCCTGATTCCCTTCACCTTCTGGGGCTGGCAAGCCGTCATCGTCCTGGCTGCCATTTCCTATGTCCTGGGCTACAGCCAGGGCCGTGAGTATGCCGAAATGGAATGGCCGATCGATCTGCTGATCGAGGTGATCTGGGTTTCCTACCTGGCGATCTTCGTGGGCACGCTGATGAAGCGCAAGCAACCACACATCTACGTGGCGAACTGGTTTTATCTGGCCTTCATCCTGGCCACGGCCCTCCTGCACACCTTCAACAACCTGGCCGTTCCGATCGGACTGTTCTCCATGAAGTCCTACAGCCTGTTCTCCGGCGCCCAGGATGCCATGGTGCAGTGGTGGTACGGCCACAACGCGGTGGGCTTCTTCCTGACCGCCGCCTTCCTGGGCATGATGTACTACTTCGTGCCCAAGCACGCCGGCCGGCCGGTCTATTCCTACCGCCTGTCCATTGTCCACTTCTGGGCCCTGTCCTTCATGTACATGTGGGTCGGCACCCATCACCTGCACTGGACTGCGTTGCCTGACTGGGCCTCCACCCTCGGCGCCACCTTCTCCATCATGCTGTTGCTGCCTTCCTGGGGCGGCATGATCAACGGCATCATGACCCTGTCTGGCGCCTGGGATCGTCTGCGTACCGACTACGTCATGCGCTTCATGATCGTGGCCTTGTCGTTCTACGGCATGTCCACCTTCGAAGGCCCACTGATGGCCCTGAAGGACGTCAACGCCCTGTCGCACTACACCGACTGGACCGTCGGACACGTTCACTCCGGCGCGCTCGGCTGGGTGGCCATGATCTCCTTCGGCTCTCTGTACCACATGATCCCCAAGCTCTGGAACACCAAGCTGTGGAGCGAAAAACTGGTCGGCATCCACTTCTGGCTGGCCACCATCGGAGTCCTGCTCTACATCACCGCAATGTGGATTTCAGGCATTTCCCAGGGTCTGATGTGGCGTGCCTTTGATGACTACGGCAACCTGCAGTATTCCTTCGTGGAATCCGTCGCCGCCATGCATCCCTTCTACATGATGCGGGCGATCGGCGGCATGTTCTTCCTGACCGGAATGTGCATCATGGCCTTCAATATCTTCAAGACCATCCGTCAGGGCGTCCATCAAGCCAATGTGGCCGGCCAGACCGCCGTTGCCGCCGCCTGACCGGAGACGAGACAGATCATGCTGAAAAATCTTAAGCACGAAATCCTGGAAACCAACGTCGGCGTATTGCTGGTCGGCACCATGATCGCCATCAGCATCGGCGGTCTGGTTGAAATCGCTCCATTGTTCCTGATCAAGGACACGGTCGAGAATGTTGACGGCGTACGTCCGTACACCCCGCTCGAACTACGCGGCCGCGACATCTACGTCCGGGAAGGCTGCTACCTATGCCATTCCCAGATGATTCGCCCGTTCCGCGACGAGCAGCTTCGCTATGGCCACTACTCCCTGGCCGCCGAATCGAAATACGATCACCCGTTCCAGTGGGGTTCCAAGCGCACTGGACCGGACCTGGCCCGTGTCGGCGGCAAGTATTCCAATGAATGGCATGTCCAGCATCTGACCGCACCACGCTCCGTGGTACCCGAGTCGGTCATGCCGAACTACCCCTGGCTGCTGACCACGCCGCTCGACTATTCCGACGTGGAAGATCGCATGCGTGCCCTTCGCACCACCGGTGTTCCCTATTCGACGAGCCAGGAGGAGTATCAAAAGAACGTCAAGGCCTTCGGCGAAGCCACTGCCAAGATGCTCGACATCTCTCACGCCCAGCAGAACCTGATTGCCCAAGCCGAATCCGGCAATTACGACGGCGATCGCTCCAGCATCTCCGAGATGGATGCGCTGGTTGCCTATCTGCAGGTGCTGGGCACCATGGTGGACTTCAGCAAGATCAAACCTGAAGATCTGGTGAAGTACCGCTGATGGGATCGGAATGGTGGGCCCAGGCCGAGAATCTGAAATCGCTTGGGTTGCTCATTTTCTTTGTCACCTTCTGCCTGATCGTGCTGTGGATTTACAGCAATAGGGACCGAAGCAACCGACTGGAAGAGCAGAAAAACATTCCTTTCCTCGACGACGATCACGACTAAGAAGCGAAGGACAAGTCCAATGGCTGACAACGTGCAAAACAATCAAGGCCCCCAGACCACCGGTCACGTCTGGGACGGCACCCTGCAGGAATACAACAACCCCCTCCCGGTCTGGTGGACCTATGCGTTCTACGCCACCATCGTGTTTGCGATCGCCTACTGGCTATACTACCCCTCATGGCCCATTGGTCAGCATTTCCTGACCGGTTTCGGCAAGATCGAGTACACCAACGCCGAAGGCCAGAAGGAAGACTGGCACTGGAACACCCGCGCCAAACTGCTGAAGGAAACCGAGGACGCCGTTGCCCTGCAGAAGCCCTACTACGACAAGATCATGAGTTTGCCGTTCCAGCAGATCAGCAAGGATCCGCAGCTGTACAGCTTCGTGCAATCAGCCGGCAAGCCCCTGTTCGCCGACAACTGCGCGGCCTGTCACCAGAGCGGTGGTAGCGGCAAGATCGGAATGGCGCCCAACCTGGCCGATGACAGCTGGATCTACGGCGGCACCTACGACAAGATTCAGGAAACCATCACCAATGGCCGGCATGGTTACATGCCCCCGTTCGCCGAAGCCCTGGAGCCCGAACAGATCGACGATCTGGCCAACTACGTCCTGTCGCTGTCCGGCAACAAGGTCGACCCTGCCAAAGCCGCCAAGGGCGACGAACTGTTCCACTCGAACACGGCCGCCTGTTTTTACTGCCATGGCGCCAATGCCAAGGGCCGTCAGGACATAGGCTCCGCCAATCTGACCGACAAGATCTGGCTTTGGGCAGATGTGCCTGACGCCCAGGACACCGCCGGGAAGGTGGCTCTGGTCACCCAGGTCATCAAGGGTGGTTTGAACCGCGGCGTCATGCCCACGTGGCAAGGCCGACTCAGCCCGGAACAGATCAAGCTGTTGACGGTCTATGTGCATGAATTTGGCGGTGGACAATAAGCACTGCTGCCCATCGAAGAGCCCCGTGAAACCGGGGCTCTTCGATTTTCAGGACTAAACTTCTGTGAACGCCCCGAATCAGGACCACGAGCTTTATTTCAAACGCGCACCGATCGTGCCACGTTCGATCCGGGGCGCGTTCCGCACCTTCAAGAACAGCATCCTGCTGCTCTCCTTCTCGGTTTATTTCCTGCTGCCCTGGTTACCCTGGAGCCGTCCCGACGCCCCCGCCCAGGCCGTCATGTTCGACATTCCAGGCCGTCGCTATCTGATCTTCAATCTGACCGTATACCCACAGGACATTTTCTGGCTGGCCATGCTGCTGTTCATCGCTGCGGCCATCCTGTTTTTCATCACCGCACTGGCTGGCCGTGCCTTCTGTGGCTATTTCTGTTTCCAGACCATATGGACCGACGCCTTCATCTGGATCGAGAATCTGCTTCAGGGCGAGCGTCCGGCCCGCCTGCGCCTGCTGCGCGAACCCTGGAGCGCGCGCGAGAAGCTGATCAAGGTCGGACTGACCAAGCTCATCTGGCTCCTGCTGGCCTTCTGGACCGCGATGACCTTCGTGCTCTATTTCGGCTACGCGCCCGCCCAGGTAGTTGCGTTCTTTACCGGGCAGGCGGCTGGAGCGGCCTATATCGCGGTGGGCGCACTGACCCTGTCGACCTATCTGGCAGCAGGCGTGCTGCGCGAACACGTCTGCATGTTCATCTGCCCCTATGGCCGCTTCCAGAGCGCCATGTACGACACTGAAACGCTCACCGTACATTACGACCGCGCACGGGGCGAAGGCGAACGGGGCCGGGTTTCGGCCAAAGCCGGCCTCCGCCTTCTGGATGAACGTCACCAGGCCGGTCACGGCGACTGCATCGACTGCAATCTGTGCGTGCAGGTCTGCCCGGTCGGCATCGACATCCGCAACGGACTGCAATACACCTGCATTTCCTGCGGACTGTGCGTCGACGCCTGCAACACCATCATGGACAAGATGAACTACCCGCGCGGGCTGGTGCGCTACGACTCTGAGGTCAACCTGGCCCTGCCCGTGCCGGCCAAGGTCAAACTGGACTGGAAGCGCCTGAAGGTAATTGGCTATGGGCTGGCCATCGTATTGATGACCGCCTACCTGATCTATGACATCCTGCACAAGGAAACCTTCGAGTACAGTGTCCAGCAGATTCGTCAGCCGCTCTATGTCATGTTGTCCGACGGCAGCATCCGCAACCGTTACCAGATTCGGCTGACCAACATCTCGGGCCGCGAAGAAACCTACACCATAGATACCAAAGGACTCCCCGCAAATGCTGTCGACCTGGGCAATTTCCATCAGGTAACCATTCGCAACGGCAAGAGCGTCATCATCCAGGCCAGCGTCAGACTGGAACCGGAAACGGCGGATCGCGTCAAAGAGTTCACCTTCACCATCGCGAACAGCAAGGGCGAGTCGGTCATCGCTCCCGCCCACTTCTTCACGCAAACCGAAAAATGAATCTATTCATCACCATCTTTGGCGGCATGCTGCTCACTGCCGTGCTGTATGGACTGGGCAGGCTTGGCCGGCTCTCCAATTTCTGGGCTGCAGTCATTGCTGCCGCACTCCCATCGGCCGCCTATATGGTCTATGGCTTGATGCAATGGCCCGGACTGGACGTCATCACTATCCACCTTGTCGCCTACCCGACCGTAGCGCTCCTGTTTGGCCTGCTGTACGGCACAAAAGCCAATCACAGCCTGAACATGCACTGGATTCCGAAGCTGTTGATCGGGTTCTTCGTTGCCCTCACCCTGGTCATGGGCGCCTTTGTCTATATTGCCCGCCAGGGCCTGCCGCCGAACCTCGCCGCAATGTTGTTGCCCGACACCCACGGCCAGGTCATCCATACCGGCTTTGCCGGCGTGGTCGAGCATAACCAGGAAGCCGCCAATGGCATCGCCCACCACCTGGAGATGCAGAACAAGCTGATGAAACGGGGCTGGCAACTGGAAGTCAGTGGCCTGGACGGAATACGTCCCGGAATAAGCACACCGGTCAACGTCCTAATCAGCGATCGTGAAACCCGCCCTGTCGAAAATCTGACTGTGAATCTCGAACTGCTGCATCCTGGCCAACGAGGCGAAGTCCAGCTCCCCTTGACCGGTGGTCTGGGTGGTTACCACGGCATGGTACCCAGCCTGGACGCTGGACACTGGGTTGCCCGCATCACCCTGGCCAAAACCGATGGCGAAACCATCGATCTGGAACACGACATTGACGTTCGCTAGGGCAGGGAGCCAGAACCTGTTTCAGCAGGGAACAGGTTTTTAATAGTCCGCCATGGTTTCGATGAACTCGCTGGCCTCAGCCAGCAGTTCGGGCGGAATGTCCTCCCCAAGTTCGAGCACTGCAAGGCAGGCTCGCCCCATCTTGTCCCATTCCCGCGTCATGTTCATGCCAGTCTTGCTCTGATGTAGTTTCTCGGCCAGTTGTGCCAGTGCTATTTGGCGAGAGCTGGCGCCCGGCACGCCACCATTCCGGCTTTCCACAGCGGAAACATCATGGTGGCGCCGAATCGCGATGCACAAGTCCTCCGGCAACCACCAGCTTTGGGCCATCAGACCACCCACGACGGCGTGATTGGTCGGCACATCGATCTCTTCTACCACGGTGAATAATTGGCTTGCATCCGCATTGGCTCGGGACAAGGTTTCCTTGTAGCCACTGAACCGGCGCATCAGGATCGGAATGCCGCAGTCCCGGAACAGCGCATACGTGTAGGCGGCATCACTGGTGATGCCGTAACGCACGCCCACCTTCTGAACCAGCCACGCCGACAGTTGTGCCGTTCGTTCAGAAGCATCCCAGAATCGTTCCAGGTTCGGGGAGGGCGGTATCACCCTGCGCAAGATCAAACCTGCAATGGCATTGCTGGCAGTCTTCAGCCCCAGCATGGCAAGCGCATCGCGGACGTTGCGGGTTTTTTGCCGATAGCCGAAGAACGGCGAATTGGCGGTTTTGATCAAGCCTGCGGCAAGGGCGACGTCGCCCATGATGAGCTGGGTCAGGTAATTCATATCCGGCTCGTCAGCGCGAATTTCCAGGTTGACCAATTCCAGGATACGGGGCCTGGGCGGTATGCCGATATCCCGCAGGGATGCTTCCAGTTGTCGATCGAAAGCCGCCGTATGATCCGGTTCCAACGGATCGGAACTCATGGGTTCCGCATGATTCAAGCCAATAGCCATTTCTGCAACTCCAGTTCGCCCATCGGACGCGCCAGGTAAAACCCTTGAACAGCGGTCACGCCAGCCTGGCACAGGCATTCATATTGCTCCGCCGTCTCCACGCCTTCCGCCACGATGGTGATGCCGAGATCCGCCGCCAGCCTTGAAACCGCCCTTGCGACACAGATGGAGCGCGTGTCATTCGGCAGATCGACGACGAACGCCCGATCAAGCTTGATTTTGCTGGCCGGCAAATCCTTGAGGCAGGCCAGGCTGGAATAGCCGGTACCGAAGTCATCCAGCGCAAGCGGGAAGCCTGCTTCCAGGGCAGCATGCAGGTTTTTCTGTACCTCGTCTGCCTTGTCCATGAACAGGGATTCGGTGATCTCCAACTCCATCTGTTCAGGCGCAATCCCGGTATAGGCCAGCACGCCATGCAGCGACTTGGCGAAGGCGGGCGTCAGAAGCTGCGCGCGCGAGACGTTGACGGCCACTTTCAGGTTCAGGCCCTGCCTGTTCAGGTGCTGAATGAATTCAGCCGCTGTCACGAGGCTCCAGTCTCCCAGATGACTGATCAGACCGGTCTTTTCCGCAACTGGAATGAAACGACCTGGTGGAATAACCTGATCATCGACCCGACAACGCATCAGCGCTTCAACCGCCACCGCCGTGCCATCGGCCACCCGAATGATGGGCTGATAATCCAGAAACAGCCCGCCTGTTTCCAGGGCACGGTGAAGCATCTCTTCCACGCCCAATTCTTCCCGGGCCAGATGTTTGCCAACCTGCACAGGATGTTGCTGATTCACGGCCTGAACGATGCGGCCACCGCCCTCCCGCTTGGCTTCGGACATGGCCCGGTCGCTTCGCTCAAGCACTGCGCTGGCATCGTCCTCCGGCCCGGCCAGCGCGATGCCGATGCTGACCGAAGGCCGCAGCCGCTGCGTCCCGATGCCAAGCGGCTGGCTCAGTGCGGTCTGCAAGCTGCGGGCAATACGATTCGCCTCGGGCTCGCTAACTCCCGACAGGATGACGACAAATTCATCTCCGCCCACGCGCGCGAGCTCACCCTTCAGGGGCAAGGCACGTCTCAGGCGGCGTGCAAATTCGACCAGCAAGCTGTCGCCAACAATGTGGCCGAACGAATTATTGATCTGGCGAAAGCGGTCAATGTTCAGCCAGATAGCGGCAACATGGCTATCGGGGTGCTCGCCATGTTCAAGTTCGGCGGCCAGAAGCGACAGACAGTTCCCCCGGGCGGGGAGGCCAGTCAGCCAATCCGAGCCAGCAGAAGGGTGAACATCTTTCAGAAAAACTCCGGCCATCCCCGTATCCAAACCTTGTTTGAACCTAGGTTAACGGCACGTCAGGGGCAAACTTGAGGTCTTGGCCGTCCGAATGAACCGACCGGACACACCTTCAGACCGGGCGGCGATTATGACGTAAAAATTCCAGGAGGCCAGGCAACAGGGAGAGCAGAACGATCAGCAGGATGACCACTGTCAGGTTGTCCTTCACCAAGGGCAAGCCGCCGAAAAAGAAACCGGCTGGCACCAGCAAGCCGACCCACAGAACGGCCCCGAGCAGACTGAAACCCAGAAACCGCAAATAGGTCAGCCGGCCGATACCGCAGACAAAGGGAACAAAGGTCCGCACGAGGGGCACGAAGCGGGCGATGATAATGGCCTTCGGGCCGTGACGTTCCATGAAGGCATGGGTCCGGTCCAGATTTTCCCGCTTCAGCCAGCGGCTGCCTTCCCGTCTGAACAACCGGGGACCGAGCAGCCGGCCGATCCAGTAGTTCACGTTGTCGCCGCACAGGGCAGCCACAACCAGGGTCAGGATCAATCCAGCCAGGTCCATGCCACCCGCCGCCGCCACTGTTCCAGCCACGAACAGAAGCGAATCACCAGGCAGGAATGGAGTGACCACGAACCCCGTTTCCATGAAGATGATCAGAAACAGCAGTCCGTAAACCCAGACTCCGTGCTCGGCAACGAACAGGGCCAGATGCTTGTCCAGATGCAGGACAAGATCGAGCAGCTGCGGGAACAGATCCATGCCGGAGACGGCTGTTAACTGCTGTCCAGCGCGTTAGACCATCGCCCCGGCTTCGGGCTTGGGCTGCTTGATGAAGTCCTCGCGCGAAACGCCCAGGAACAGCACGATCGGGCTGGCGACCAAGACGGACGAGTAAATGCCGAACAGAATGCCGATGGTCAGCGCCACCGCAAAGTAATGCAGTGCCTCGCCACCGAAGAACAGCATGGACAGCACCATCATCTGGGTCATGGCGTGGGTGATCACGGTCCGCGACATGGTGGTCGTGATCGCGTTGTCGATGATGGCCGGAATCGGCGTCTTGCGCATCTTGCGCAGGTTCTCGCGAATCCGGTCGAACACCACAACGGACTCGTTGACCGAATAGCCCAGGATCGCCAGCACGCCAGCCAGAACCGTCAGGTTGAACTCCCACTGGAACATTGCGAAGCAGCCCAGGATGATGACCACGTCATGCATGTTGGCGATGATGGCAGCCAGGGCGAACTTCCACTGAAAGCGCAGGGCCAGGTAGGTCATGATGCCCAGGCTCACCACCAGCAGGGCCAAGGCACCGTTGTCGTAGAGTTCCTTGCCCACTTGCGGACCAATGAATTCGACCCGCTTCAGCTCGACTTGCGCCGTGTCGGCCTTGAGGGCGCCCATGACCTGCTCACTCAACTGGGAACCGCTCATGCCGGACTTGGCCGGCAAGCGGATCAGCACATCACGCGCCGAACCGAAGTTCTGCACGGCTACTTCGCTGTAGCCCAGGCGTTCTACCGTGGCTCGCACATGGTCGATCTGGGCAGGCTGCGGATAATTCACCTCCAGCACCGTACCACCTGTGAAATCCACGCCCAGATTCAGTCCCTTTGCCGCCAGCGCCCACACCGCGATGATGAAGGTGATAAGGGAAATGGCCGTGGTCACGCGCCCGTAGCGCATGAAGGGAATATCTTTTTTCAGCTTGAAGAATTCGATCATGATCAGATGGCTACCTTGGTTAGACGTGCCTTGCGGCCGTAGGTCAGGTTGACCAGGGCGCGGGACACCGTCACCGCGCTGAACATCGAGGTCAGGATGCCGAGGCAGAGCACCATGGCGAAGCCCCGCACCGGGCCGGAGCCGAGCCAGAACAAGGCCATGCCGGCGATGAAGGTGGTGACGTTGGAGTCGAGAATGGTGCTGAAGGCACGGTCGAAGCCGGCGGCAATGGCGGCCTGGGGCGAGTTGCCGTGCCGGAGTTCCTCCCGGATGCGCTCGTTGATCAGCACGTTGGCGTCAATGGCCATGCCCAGGGTCAGGGCGATACCGGCCATGCCGGGCAGCGTCAGCGTGGCCTGCCACATGGACAGCAGCGCAATCAGGAAAAGCCCGTTGGCGGTCAGTGCCAGCACCGAAAATATCCCGAATATCCGGTAGTAGAAGATCATGAACGTCGCCACGGCCATGAAGCCCCACAGGTTGGAATGGAAACCCTTGGCAATGTTGTCCGCACCCATGCTGGGGCCGACCGTGCGTTCCTCGACGATATCCATCGGCGCGGCGAGTGCACCGGCGCGCAACAGCAGGGCGATGTCCTTGGACTCCTGAACCGAATCCATGCCGGTGATCTGCACCCGGCCGCCACCGATCTCTTCTCGGATCACGGGCGCTGTAATGACCTCGGCCTTGCCCTTCTCGATCAGCAGGATGGCCATGCGCTTGCCGACATTGTCGCGGGTGATGTCGCGGAAGATGCGCGCGCCGCGCCCATCCAGATTGACATGTACGGCCGCCTGGCTGTTGCTGTCGAAACCGGGCTGCGCATCGGTGATGTAGTCGCCGGTCAGAACCACGGTCTTCTTGACCAGGATCGGCCGGCCATTCCGTTCGGAATAGAGTTCGTCGCCATACGGCACTTGTCCGCTTGCGGCAGACTGCAACCGGGTCGGATCCTGCATGGCCTCTTCATCCACCATCCGGATCTCAAGCGTCGCGGTCCGGCCGAGGATCTCCTTGGCCTTGGCGGTGTCCTGCACGCCCGGCAACTGAACCACGACCCGATCGACGCCCTGTTGCTGGATTACCGGCTCAGCCACGCCCAGTTCGTTGACCCGATTGCGCAACGTGGTCAGGTTCTGCTGCAGGGCATATTCCTGGGTCTTGGTCTTGGCGGTTTCCTTCAGGGAAGCGACCAGCGACACGCTATCCGTGGCGGTGCCGTCGACCAGTTGCAGGTCGGCATAGGCGGCCTCGATCACCTGACGCGCCTGATCGCGGGTCGCCGCATCACTGAATTGTATGGTGACGGTATTGCCATCGCGCGCAACGCCGGTATAGCGAATCTTCTTTTCCCGCAACAGGGTACGGATATCGCCTTGATAACGCTCGGCCGATTTTTCCAGTGCCTTGGCCATGTCGACCTGCATCAGGAAATAGACCCCGCCGCGCAAGTCCAGGCCCAGATACATGGGCAGCGCCCCGATCGACGTCAGCCAGGCCGGAGACGCCGGCAACAGGTTCAAGGCCACCGTGTAATCCGTACCCAGCGAGCTCTGCAGGATGTCCTTGGCCTTGATCTGGGTGTCGGTATCGGCGAACCGCGCCTTGACGCCATGCTCGTCCAGCATGATCCCGCTGGACACGATGCCCGACTGCTTCAAGGCACCATCGACGCGCTGCATCAACGCCATATCGGGCTTTTCGGTGGTTCTTACCGGCGAAACCTGAACCGCCGGCACTTCGCCGAACAGATTGGGCAGGGTGTACAACAGGCCGATCACCACGGCAAGGGCGACGAGCACATACTTCCAGAGAGGGTAACGGTTCATTTTTGCGTGGAGTGCGGGGTTAAGGTCGAGAGTGATGCGGGAACGGACAAGGCAAGCCCCTGTTCCACTCCCGGCTCACTCAGATTTCTTTCATCGTGCCCTTGGGCAGAACGGTCTGGACAGCGCCGCGCTGGAAAACGGTTTCGGTGCCGCCACCGATATCCAGAGTCACATACTGCTCGGAAAGCTTCACGATCTTGCCCAGCTGACCGCTGGCCGTGACGACCTCGTCACCCTTCTGCAAGGCTTCCTGCATCTTCTTCTGGTCCTTGCTGCGCGCCATCTGTGGCCGAATGATGAGGAAATAGAAGACCACGAAAATAACCACCAGGGGCAGGAACTGCATGACCGGGTTTTGCTGGGTAGCCATATCGGCGGCAAAGGCGGAGGAAATCAACATCTCGAACTCCAAATTGAAAATTTTGTGGATTCTAACATGCGGTCTTTCGCGCATTATTAAAGGTAGCCACATAGTCGGCGAAGCCGCCCGCCTCGATGGCGGCCCGCACTTCCCTCATCAGGGTCTGGTAGTAATGCAGGTTGTGGATGGTGTTGAGCCGGCCCGCCAGCGACTCGCCGGCCCGGAACAGATGATGCAGATAGGCCCGGCTGAAATTGCGGCAGGTGTAGCAATCGCAACCCGGGTCGATCGGCCCGGTATCGGTGCGATGTCGTGCATTCTTGATGCGCAGGTCGCCATGGCGGGTGAACAGTACGCCATGGCGCGCGTTGCGGGTCGGCATCACGCAATCGAACATGTCGATCCCCTGCCCGATCGCGAACACCAGATCCTCCGGCGTGCCGACGCCCATCAGGTAACGCGGCCGGTCGGCCGGCAACTGCGGCGCGGTATGAGCCAGGATGCGCGCCATGTCCTCCTTCGGCTCGCCCACCGAAAGGCCGCCGATGGCGTAACCATCGAAACCGATCCGGGTCAGTTCGGCCAGAGAACGATCACGCAAATCCTCGTGCATCCCGCCTTGAACAATGCCGAACAAGGCGTTGGGATTACCGGCATGGGCCGCCTTGGAACGCTCGGCCCAGCGTAGCGACAACTCCATCGACGTCTTCGCCGTCTGCCAGTCGGCCGGGTAAGGCGTGCATTCGTCGAAGATCATCACGATGTCCGAGTTCAACACCCGCTGGATCTCCATCGACTTTTCCGGCGACAGCATCAGCCGGGCGCCGTCGATCGGCGAGGCGAACTTCACGCCTTCCTCGGAGATCTTGCGCAGGTGAGTCAGGCTGTAGACCTGGAACCCACCCGAGTCGGTCAGGATCGGCCCGTTCCAGCGCATGAAGTCGTGCAGCCCGCCGAAGGCCGCGATCACCTCCAGCCCCGGCCGCAACCAGAGATGGAAGGTATTGCCGAGGATGATCTGCGCGCCCAGTGCCCTGACCTCGTCCGGGGTGACCGACTTCACCGTACCGGCGGTGCCGACCGGCATGAAGACGGGCGTCTCGACCACGCCGTGAGCCAGTTCGAGACGGCCCCGGCGAGCCTGGCCGGAGGTCGCGAGCAAGTCGAATTTCATTGCGTTCTCTCTATAAGCATGGCATCGCCGTAACTGAAGAAACGGTAGCGCTCCGCCACGGCATGCCGGTAAGCGTGGTGCATCAAATCGTAACCGCCGAAGGCCGAAACCAGCATGAGCAGGGTGGACCTGGGCAGATGAAAATTGGTGACCAGCCGCTCGACCACGCGGAATCGATAACCCGGTGTGATAAAGATATCCGTCTCGCCGGAGCCGGCCTTCAGTTCACCGCGCTGCGCAGCCGATTCCAGCGCGCGCAGGCTGGTGGTGCCCACCGAGCAGACCCGACCACCGGTCTGCCTGGTCCTGGCCACGGCAGCCACCGTGGCCTCGGGAATCTCGTAGCGCTCGCTGTGCATGAGGTGCTCGGCGATGTTTTCCACCCGTACCGGCTGGAAGGTGCCTGCCCCGACGTGCAGGGTCACAAACGCCAGCTCCACGCCGATCTCCTTCAGCCTCGCCAACATCGGCTCATCGAAATGCAGCCCCGCCGTCGGCGCGGCCACGGCCCCGGGGTCACGGGCATAGACAGTCTGGTAGCGGGCGTCGTCGCCGACCTCCGCCGCGCGGTCGATGTAGGGTGGCAACGGCAGCAGGCCATACTCGTCCAGCCAGGCCAGCACCGTCCTCGACGGGTCGAATGCGAGCCGGTAAAGATCATCCTGGCGCTCTACCACCACAGCCTCGAATGCCTCCGCGAAACGCAGTCGGGCCCCCGGCCTCGGTCCATGGCTGGCGCGGATGAAGACCAGCGCCTCATGGTCGGACAGCACCCGCTCGACCAGGGCCTCGATCCGTCCGCCGGATTCCTTCATACCGAACAGACGGGCCTTGATCACCCGGGTATCGTTGAACACCAGCAGATCGCCGGACCGGAAGAAGGCCGGCAGATCGGCAAACAGCCGGTCCTCGAAGCGACCGGCCGGGCTGTCGACATGGAGCAGACGGCTGGCACTGCGATCGGGCAGGGGATAGCGGGCGATGAGATCGTCCGGCAAAAAGTAGTCGAAATCGCTGGTTTTCATGATTCGGGGCGCATTATACGTTGCCCTCGCCCCCTGTTTTTCGCGATAATCGCTGCCCTACCCCTGCCCGGATGGCGGAATCGGTAGACGCACGGGATTCAAAATCCCGCGCCGCAAGGCGTGCCGGTTCGAGTCCGGCTCCGGGCACCAGATAACGCTAGCAATCACTAGCAAACACCT
>JARLJM010000133.1 GCA_031291185.1 Parasulfuritortus sp.
ATGCCAACTTCAGTTTTTCTCGGGCTAGACTTTGGCACTACAGGCGCCCGCGCTTGCGTCATTGCCAAAAATGGCGAAATTGAGGAATTCAGCCGGCTGGATTTTGGGCGGTTGGAGCCCTTCGAAATGGCCATCAGCTGGCGTAGCGCTCTGTTCGATTTGCTGGCGGGCCTTCCAATCGGGTTGCGCAAACGACTGTCAGCCATCACCATTGACGGCACTTCCGGAACGGTGCTGCCTTGCGACGAAGCATTTCACCCGACTCACGTACCGTTACTCTACAACGACGCGCGCGCACGTTCAGAAGCCGAAGCAATCGCACAAGCCTCCGATAAGACCCACCCCGCCGCTACAGCAACTTCAGGGCTGGCAAAAGTACTTTGGCTGCGGCAACACCACACTGCTATACAAAGTCGCCTGTTTCTCAATCAGACCGACTGGCTGACCGGGCTGCTATCAGATATTCCCGGTATCTCCGATTACCACAACGCCTTGAAAATGGGGTTTGAGCCAGGCGAATCCTCCTGGCCAGACTGGGTATCAAAGTTAACGGAGCCTGGCACCTTGCCCAAGGTAGTGGCACCCGGCAGCCCAATCGGGCTTGTGTCCAGGCTACGGACACGCAATCTGAATATCCATCAAGACTGCCTGATTCGTGCCGGCACTACGGACAGTATTGCCGCGTTTCTGGCAGCTGGAATCAATCTGCCCGGAGAAGCAGTTACCTCGCTGGGAAGCACGCTTGTTCTAAAGCTTATTTCGACAAGGCGGGTAGACGATGCCAGATTTGGTATTTACAGTCATTGGTTCGGCCAGCTATGGCTTGCCGGTGGTGCGTCCAATGCGGGCGGCGCTGTCTTGCGTCAGCACTTTAGTGATAATGAACTGACTGAACTTTCGGAACGGATCGACCCGAACTCCGACAGTGGTCTGGACTACTACCCCCTGCCTTGTACAGGCGAACGTTTTCCCATCAACGATCCTGGTCTTTTGCCCCGACTGGAACCCAGACCCGCCGACCCTGCCCACTATCTGCATGGCTTGCTGGAGGGGCTGGCCAACATAGAGGCACTTGGCTTTGCAAAGCTGGCGGAATTGGGCGCGACCCAGCTCACTCGGGTACTATCGTGCGGCGGAGGCTCTGGCAATCCGGCCTACTCCCGTATCCGGGAGCGTCGGCTTCAGGTGCCTGTCAGCACCGCTCAATACCAAGAGGCCGCCTATGGTAGCGCACTACTTGCGCGAAGTGGCACCTGTCTGTTTCCGGGAGTTTGTCATGACTGAAGCTGGCCTTATCGTCGACACAGAATTGCCGTTTTCATGGGAGTACGGAGATTCAGGTTCGAACCAGGAACACGGCAATCGCCTATTGTTGCGAGTAGCCAACCTGCTCGATGCACATGACGCCGAGCCCAGCAAGGCAAGCGAGCGAATAGAAGCCAAGCTAGACCTGATGCTGTACTGGTTAGGCAGCCAGATGTTTGGCGAGGCGACCAGCCAGCGAATGACTCCTCTTCGGCTCAGCCGCGATTTGATCGAATGGAACGACGATGACGCGATCGCGAAAGACGAATTGATCGCCATGAAAATCAGGATTCATCCTGCCATTCCTGGCCCACTACGGCTGACTGGGCGGATACTCGAAAGCGACCAGGGACGAATCAGAGCAATCCCCGTTTTTCAAGACGGAGAACAGGAAGACGCCTGGGATCAATGGCTGTTCCGGCTCCATCGGCGAGCCATTCAGGAAGCTCGCTTGAAGGCCGAATCAGCCTGATTCCGTACCTACTCCGCCTTCTTCTCCAGAATGGCGTCGTTGATCTTGACCCCGGCTTTGGCCTTGACGTAAGACAGATAAGCCTTGATTTCCTCTTTCATAACGATGCCGGTCAAATCATGTTGCAGTTGCGTCAGGCGCGTTGCATCCGGTGGGACCGAAGCAACTTTGGTGATCCGATAGAGCCGATAGCCATCCGGGGTCTCGACGCCAACCGAGGTCGGCAATTTGCTGGCATTAGCTGCAAAAATCACTTTGATGCTTTCTGCCGGCAGGTTAAGCGGCTGCATGCGGGAAATAGTCATGGGCGCGCCCAAGCCGGTTACGGTCTGTCCAGCCTGGGCCATTTTAAGAGCTTGCTGACCGGCCTCGATCGCCTTTGCACGGGCTGCCTGCGCGATGAGTTTCGCGCGGATTTCGCCTGCCACTTCTGATAGCGGCCGGGTTCCGGACGGTTTGTGCTCAAGCACTCGAGCGGACACCAGCATATTCGGCGCTACTTCGATCGCCTCGGTATTCTGATGCTTCTCTAGCGAATCCTGACCAAACATCGCATCCATCAGGTCTGTCTTGGCCAGAAATGCCGGGATTGCATGATCTCGGCTAATCCAGCCGCTTTCTTGCACATTGAGATGAAACTGCTTGGCCGCCGGGTCGAGGCTATCAGACTGCTCATACACCATATTGCTGAATTTCTCAGCCGCCTCAGCAAATATGCGTTCAGCTTCCTGCTGCGCCAATTGCGCCACGATTCCGGGCTTGACCGCGGCGAATGGGGCCACCTTGCCAGGCGTAATGGCATCCAGGCGAATGATGTGGTAGCCGAATTCGGATTCTACCGGGCCACGCAATTCGCCGACCTTCATGCTGAACGCCGCATCGGCGAATGGCTTGACCATCGTATCCCTAGTGAAGCTTCCAAGATCACCGCCTTGCGCAGCTGAGCCAGGATCCTGCGAGTCTTGCTTGGCCAATTCCGCAAATCTGGCCGGATTGGCACGCAGTTCCTGATACAGCTTTTCCGCCTTGGCCTTCGCAGCCGCCTTATCGGCAGCAGACATGCTGCTGTCGGCCTTGATCAGGATATGGCTCGCACGGCGCTGTTCCGGTTCACTGAATTTCGCCTTGTTGGCATCATAAAATTGCTGGGCAGTCTGATCACTGATTTCGATGCCGGAGCGAATCGAATCTGCAGAAAGCACAACGTACTGCACCCGCACTTGCTCGGGAATCGCATAATCCTGTTTGTGTGCGTTGTAGTCGGACTCAACTGCCTTGTCATCAATGGAAATCGCATTGGTGTAAGCATTGCCGCTGAACACGGCCTCGTTGACCTCGCGCTGCTGAACCAGCAAGCTGGCCACTTGGGCAACACTCGCCGCTGGCATGATCGCGCCCTGGCCATAACCCACCTGAACCTGTTGGGCCATGGAGTCCTGTTGAATCATCCGGAGCAGACCCTGTTTGGTCAAACCCTGTTTATGCAGCCAGGTCTGGAAACGCTCTTCAGAAAACACCCCGTTATCCTGAAAGACCGGTGCACTCTGAATCACCGCTTCCAGATCGCCTGCAGGGACCATCAAACCATTGGAAGTCCCTGCGTAACTCATCAGGTGCCCCTCTACAATCTGGTCCAGCACGCCTTTACGAAAATCCTTGTTTTCTATATCGACCTTGGCGTGGGTCCGCTCTTGCAAAGCATCGCGTTGTGTTTGCAAAGCCTGGAAAAACTCATGTTGACCTATCTCATCCTTGCCAA
>JARLJM010000134.1 GCA_031291185.1 Parasulfuritortus sp.
ACCAGAGCTTCCCCGGCCAGCGGGTGGTTGCCGTCAAGTACTACTTTTTCAGTGTCGAACTCGGTGATGGTATAGAGCGTTTCCTCATCGCCTTCGGCGTTCATCAGTTCGAATTGCATGCCGACGGCGATTTCATCCGGAAACTCGTCGCGTGCTTCGACCAGCACCAGTTCCTTTTCGTACAGGCCAAAGGCATCCTCGGGCAGCAGGTTGATCTTGATGGTCTGGCCGACGTCCTTGCCGTCGAGGGCTTCTTCCAGCTTGGCGAAGATTCCATCGTAGCCGCCGTGCAGATAGACCAGCGGATCGGTGCCTTCGTCCAGCGTCTCGCCGGCAGGATTGGTGACCCGGTAATTCAGCGTCACGATGGTGTTCTTGGCGATGTTCATGATCTTCCTTAAAGGACGTAACGTGCCAGGTCTTCGCTCTGGGCCAGTTCGCCGAGGCGGGCTTCGACGTAGGCGGCATCGATGCTGACGACCTCGCCGTCACGTTTGTCGGCGTCAAAGGAGAGTTCGTCGAGCAGCCGTTCCATGACGGTGTAGAGGCGGCGGGCGCCGATGTTTTCGGTGCGCTCGTTGACCTGGAAGGCGATCTCGGCCAGACGACGGATGGCGCCATCGACGAACTCCAGTGTTACGCCTTCGGTTTTCAGCAAGGCCTGGTACTGGCGGGTGAGGCAGGCGTCGGTGCTGGTCAGGATGCGTTCGAAATCGGCCACCGACAGGCTTTGCAGTTCGACCCGGATCGGGAACCGGCCTTGCAGCTCGGGGATCAGGTCGGACGGTTTGGCCAGATGGAAGGCGCCGCTGGCGATGAACAGGATGTGGTCGGTCTTGATCATGCCGTACTTGGTCGACACGGTGGCGCCCTCGACCAGCGGCAGCAGGTCGCGCTGCACGCCCTGGCGCGACACGTCGGCGCCCTGGGTTTCGGAGCGGCTGGCGATCTTGTCGATTTCATCCAGGAACACGATGCCGTTCTGCTCGACGTTCTGCACGGCGGTCAGCTTCACGTCTTCCTCGTTGATCAGCTTGCCGGCCTCTTCGTCGGCGAGCAGCTTCATGGCTTCGCTGATCTTGAGCTTGCGCGTCTTGGTGCGTTTCTGGCCCATGTTCTGGAACATGCCCTGAAGCTGGTTGGAGAGCTCTTCCATGCCGGGCGGGGCGAAGATTTCCATCGAGGCGGCGGGCTGGGCGACGTCCAGCTCGATTTCCTTGTCGTTCAACTGGCCTTCGCGCAGCATCTTGCGGAATTTCTGCCGGGTGCCGGATTCCTCGGCCTTGCGCTCCTCGCCCCAGGTTTCGCGGGCCGGCGGCAGAAGCGCATCCAGTATCCGCCCCTCGGCAGCCTCGTCGGCGCGCGGGCCGACTCCACGCATGGCTTCTTCGCGGGTCTGCTTGACCGCGATTTCGATCAGGTCGCGGATGATGCCGTCGACATCCTTGCCGACGTAGCCGACCTCGGTGAACTTGGTCGCCTCGACCTTGATGAACGGGGCGTTGGCGATGCGCGCCAGCCGGCGGGCGATTTCGGTCTTGCCGACCCCGGTCGGGCCGATCATCAGGATGTTCTTGGGCGTGATCTCCTGGCGCAGGCCGTCGGCTACCCGCATCCGTCTCCAGCGGTTGCGCAGGGCGATGGCGCAGGCGCGTTTGGCGTCGGTCTGGCCGACGATGTTCTTGTCCAGTTCGTGGACGATTTCCTGGGGTGTCATTTGGCTCATGGGGGTTACGCGTTTGCAGTAGGCGCGGTGGAAACCGCGAATGTCACTTTAGCACCAGGTTCGCCAGCCCCCAAACCCCGAAACCCGCGACGGTCAGGCCGGCGATGAGTTTGATGGTCCGGTTGGCGGCCAGTCGGCGCAGGTGTTCGGCGGCCCAGCCCATGGCCAGCAGATTGGGCAGCGTGCCCAGGCCGAAGGCCAGCATCAGCAGCGCACCCGAAGTGGCCCGGCCGCTGGCCAGGGCGGTGACCAGCACGCTGTAGACCAGGCCGCAGGGCAGCCAGCCCCAGACCGCGCCGGCCACCACCGCGCCGGGGAAATCGCGGATCGGCAGCAGTTTGCCGAACAGCGGCTGCAGCCGGTTCCATAGGCCGCTACCGGCCTTTTCCAGCCAGAGCACGGCCCGGCTCAGGCCGGCCAGGTACAGGCCCATCAGGATCAGGATGACCTGGGCCACTATGTAGAGCGTCGTCTGGACCGGCAACAGGGTGTCGGACAGGAAGGCGGCCGAGCCGATCAGCCCGGCCAGGGCGCCGGCCACGGTGTAGCTGGCGATCCGGCCCAGGTTATAGCCGAGGTGGAAGCTGAGCGGTTGCCTGCGGCTACCCTGGAAGGACATGGCGGCGACGATGCCGCCGCACATGCCGACGCAGTGGGCGCCGCCCAACAGGCCGGCCAGGAAGGCGGTCAGCAGGCTGATTTCAGGCAAGGTGCGATACGGGTTCGGGCGGAACGAACATGGACCGGTAGGCGGCGTAGGTGGAGGTCATGATCCAGGGCAGCAGGACCAGCAGGCCCAGTCCGAATGGAATCAGCATGGCGACCACTGCGATCAGCCCGAGCCACAGGCTGTAGACGAAGACCGGCCGCCAGTTGACGGCGCAGGCCCACAGACTCCACCACATGCCGTTGCTGGCGCTGAAGCGGTCGAACAGGATCAGGGCCGGGGCGAACCAGGTGGCCATGACCAGAGGGGTCATCAGCACCAGGCCGGTGAGCATGGCAGGCAGGGCCTGGCTCATTATCATCCGGGCCTGCTCCGGGGTGATGTCCTTGGGGGCCTGGGCCAGTTGAGCCATCTGCTCGAAGCTCTCGCCGCCCATCTGGCGCATGATCATGTCGACCAGAAGAATGCCAGCCAGATAGACCGCGCCCATGATGATCAATCTGATCCTGGCCTCGGGCCGGAAACCCGCTCCCAGATGCAGGTAGCTGACCGGCTGGCCCTGCTCGGCGGCCCGGCTGGCCGACATGAAGGCGGCGACCATGAAGGGCGACATCAGTTCGACGATATAGCCGCCGACCACGGGCAGCATGCCGATGCCGGTCAGGGCCAGGAAGGCCACCGCGGTCATGCCCATCCAGGGTACGGGTGCCAGTTTGAACCAGGCCCAGCCGGTCTTCATCCAGGCGATACCCTGGTTGGCGGGGGGGCGGGCGACGGTGAGGGGAGTGCTCATACAAACAGAAACGCCGCCCAGTGGCGGCGCCGGGTGAAAACTGCCATGGTCAGAATTCCTTGATCATCCACATGGGGACGACGAAGTTGGGTGACAGGTCGTTGTGGCGGACCATCTGGCCATCCGGGCGGGGCACCAGATAGTAGGGCTTGCCGTAGCGCGGGGTGACCTTGATCATGTAGACATGACCCTTGACGCGATATTCCTCGATCTTGTCCTGGCCGCGATGGGTGATGGTGACCTGGGGCTCCATGTCGGCATCGCTGACGCCGGGTGGCGGGGCGATTTCCGGTGCCGGTTCCATTTTGGGTGGGGGCGGTGTTTCATCGGCCAGGGCCGGGATGGCCAGCGCCAGGGCGATCAACAGCAGTAATGGTGCGCGCATGATAATTTCCCGAAGTGTTTTGAGGATTCTAGCAGAAGCCGGCAAGGTCACAGGCTGAGCAGGATTTCCTGATCGTGTGTGCTGGGGGTGAAGCAACTGGTTTCGTAGTGACAGAAGATGGCTTCGACCACCTGATCCGGATCGTCGATCACCTCGATCAGGTCCAGATCCTCCGGGTTGATCATGCCCTCCCTGGTCATGGTGTTCCTGAGCCAGTCGAGCAGGCCGTTCCAGTAGGCGCCTTTGACCAGGATGATGGGGATGCGGCGGATCTTGCCGGTCTGCACCAGGGTCAATACTTCCATCAGCTCGTCCAGGGTGCCGAAGCCGCCGGGCATGATGACGTAGGCGCTGGCGAAGCGGACGAACATGACCTTGCGGGCGAAGAAGTGGCGGAAGGTCTGGCTGACGTCCTGGTAAGGGTTGGCGTGCTGCTCGTGCGGCAACTGGATGTTGAGGCCGACGCTGGGCGACTTGCCGAAGAACGCACCCTTGTTGGCGGCCTCCATGACCCCGGGGCCGCCGCCGGAGATGACCGAGAAGCCAGCATCCGACAGCTTGCGGGCGATCTCCTCGGTGAGCATGTAATTGGCCGAATCGGGTTCCGAGCGGGCGCTGCCAAAGATGGTGACGGCCGGCCGGATGGGCGACAGCCGTTCGGTCGCCTCGACGAACTCTGCCATAATCTCGAACATCCGCCAGGATTCACGCGCGGAAAGCATGGCCTCCTTGCTGCCAGCGGGATCGATGACGTTGGGAATCTTCTTCATATTCATAGCGGACTTTCTCTCATGACCGAAAAAACCCTGTTGCTGGTGGATGGCTCATCATACCTGTACCGGGCCTTTCATGCGCTGCCCGACCTGCGCAACCGGGACGGTTTTCCGACGGGTGCGATCTACGGCGTGATCAACATGCTGCACCGCCTGCACAAGGATCATCCGGCCGCCTATGTGGCCTGCGTGTTCGATGCCAAGGGCAAAACCTTCCGCGACGACATCTATCCCGAATACAAGGCCCACCGGCCGCCCATGCCGGACGACCTGGCCATGCAGATCGAACCGCTGCACGAGGCGGTAAGGGCGCTGGGCTGGCCGATCCTGATGATCGAGGGCGTGGAGGCGGACGATGTGATCGCCACGCTGACCCGTCAGGCCGAGGCGATGGGCTTGTCCAGCATCGTTTCCACCGGCGACAAAGACCTGGCACAACTGGTCACGCCACACGTCAAACTGGTCAACACCATGACCAACGAGACCCTGGACCAGGCCGGCGTGGTGGCCAAATTTGGCGTGCCGGCGGAGCGCATCGTCGACTACCTGACCCTGATCGGCGATACGGTCGACAACGTGCCCGGTGTGGCCAAGGTCGGTCCCAAGACCGCAGTGAAATGGCTTAACGAATACGGCAGTCTCGATGAACTGGTGGTCCGTGCCAGCGAGATCAAGGGCGTGGTCGGCGATAACCTGCGCAATGCGCTGGACTGGCTGCCTACTGGGCGCGAGCTGATTACGGTCAAGACGGATGTCGAGTTGCCAGTGGCCATGGAAACGCTGAAGTGGCAGCCGGAAGACAGGACAAAGCTGGCCGAGCTGTTCGAGCGGTTCAATTTCCGTACCTGGCTACGCGAGTTGCAATCGACCTCTCCTCGCAAGGACGAGGGCGTGTCGCTCCCCCCGCCCAATGAGGGAGAGGGACCAGGGGAGAGGGTGACAGTGACAGTCGAACGCCACTACGAAACCCTCCTCACCCAGGCCGATCTCGACCGCTGGCTGACCAAGCTGAATGCCGCCAAACTCATCTGTCTGGACACCGAAACCACCAGCCTGGACCCGATGCTGGCGCAACTGGTCGGCATGTCGTTCTCGGTGGTCGCTGCCAGGATCAACGCACACCCGCAATTCGAGCTGGGTTTCGATGAGCCGCAAGCGGAAGCAACCGCCGAAGCCGCTTACCTGCCCTTGCAGCACATCTACGCCGGCGCACCGGATCAGTTGAACCTGGCCGATGCCCTCGCCCGGCTCAAGCCCATTCTCGAAGACCCGAACAAGCCCAAGGTCGGCCAGAATCTGAAATACGACTGGCATGTGCTGAAAAACCACGGCATCGAGTTGTGCGGCATCGCCCACGACACCCTGCTGCAAAGCTACGTCCTGGAGGCCCACGAGCGGCATGACATGGATACCCTGGCCGAGCGCCACCTGAACGAAAAGACCATCAAGTACGAAGAGGTGTGCGGCAAGGGTGCGGGCCAGATCGGCTTCGATCAGGTCGAGGTCACGCGCGCGACCGAATACGCGGCCGAGGATGCCGATATCACGCTCCGCTTGCACAAAGCCTTGTATCCACGGGTTCAGGCCGTGCCCGGCCTTGATTACGTGTACGAAAAAATCGAGATGCCTCTCCTGCCCATCCTGGCGCACATCGAGCGTACCGGCGTGAAACTGGACTGCGACCTGCTGCGTCGCCATTCCGACTTTCTGGCGCGCGAGATGTTGCAGATTGAGCAGAAGGCCCATGAAGCGGCCGGTCAGCCGTTCAACCTCAACTCGACCAAGCAGCTGGGCGAAATCTTCTTCAACCAGCTCAAGCTGCCAGTGATCAAGAAGACGCCCAAGGGCGCGCCGTCGACCGACGAGGACGTGCTGGAAAAGCTGGCCGAGGACTACCCGCTGCCCAAGCTGATCCTGGAGTATCGCGGCCTGGCCAAGCTGAAATCGACCTACACCGACAAGCTGCCGCTGATGGTCAATCCCGCCACCGGGCGGGTCCACACCAACTACAGCCAGGCCACGGCGGTGACCGGCCGGCTGTCGTCGAACGATCCCAACTTGCAGAACATCCCGGTGCGCTCGGTGGAGGGCCGCAAGATCCGCGAGGCCTTCATTGCCGAGCCGGGCTTCGTCATCGTCTCGGCAGATTATTCGCAGATCGAACTGCGCATCATGGCCCATCTGTCGAGCGACGAACGCC
>JARLJM010000135.1 GCA_031291185.1 Parasulfuritortus sp.
AACGTTCAAGGTCAGGGGCGCTGCGCGGCTTCATCGCGCAGCGTCCCCTGCACCGCAGGGTTGGGCGTCTTCAAGCTTGGCACCCTTTCCCAGATTGCATTTTGAACATAACGTTCGGAGATTCTCCTCGACATTCTGACCGCCACGAGACCATGGATGGATATGGTCAATATGCAGATCGACGCCGCCATCTTTGGCTGGCGAGGCACCGCAGGCAACGCAGCGGAATTTGTCGCGTGACAGAATCTTGTAGCGCAAAGCGAGGGGGATGGATCGTGGCGCGGGAACGACCACTATAGTTGTTTGGTTTTCGCGGGGGAGTTCAGGCGAACTAGGGGCGACGGAAAGTGCTGCTGGCTCGGATACTTGTTTCACGAACGCAGAAAGCGCGGCTCGCCAACCACCCCAGCGCCTGACATAGGCTTTGGGGCCGACCGTTGACGGGAAATGCTTTAGCTCTCCAAAATGGGGCTGCCGACCGTAGTGCGTCCAGAGGGCGAGGATATTTTCATAGCATTCTTCATCCGAGTACCGGCGGCCTAACGGGGCTGGCAATATTCCCACCTCAGATAGCAAGTTCGCCCATTTCCCGAAGCGCTGAGACAAGAACGATTTTTGGGTGCCGAGCCTTTTTGCGATGCAATCTTGCGTTACTGATGCGGCTGGGTTTTCGGCGACATAGTCTCGGATTGCCAGAATGACTTGGTCACGGGAAATCACGCGCACCCTTGGAGCAATGTTTTCGGAAATGCCCGCTATATCGAGGGCGGCTCGCCACGATCCGAAGCGCTTTTCTAGAGTTGATGAGTGAACGCGTGCCAATGAACTGAATCGTTCACGAGTAAGGCGTAGGCCGTTCAGCGCGCCGGCGACACGGCGCAACTCTTCCTTTAGAGCTTCGTCTGAATATTCTTCAAGTGTTTGCAATTCAAACTTCATAGCGGTATCAAGACGCCCAACGTATATTCGGCACCATTGCCATATTCAGGAATATTTCCAGAATCGGCAATTTCTTTCCAGATATGGCGGTTTTGTTGCCATATCTGGATATGGATAAATTCAGGCGTTTGTCTATTTCACGCATCTCAGCTCCTGAGTTTCCGGATGCGGCCATGCAGCCCCAGCTTGCGGGCAATACCATAAGGCAGCAACCAGACTTTTCTTTCCTGATCCCATTTGCCTCCGGCCTGTTTGACGCGCTGTCGAAGTTCCACCTCGCCGAAGGCAACGGTCACGGCGACCAGGGTGGTTTCCTCTATGCCGCCGGGCGAAATGGGCTTGGGGCGCTGCTTTTCGTCGACGACGATTTCGACTGTCGTGTATCGCGTGGCTGTTTCAGGATGTGTGCGATAGCGAACGCAGACCAATGCTTCGCCAAATTGACGCATGTAACGCTTGGTTCCCGGCTGCCCGGGCGATAGTTTCTTGCTGATACCGGTCTGCTGAACACTGTTGCCCGAGGGCATAGCGGCCTCCCTTGTCTTTATTTGTGTCTTTGCCGGGATTCTGGCAAAGACCCGTGTGCCCGGCAAGGGCGTTGGCTTGGCAGGCATTGATCGATAGGGCCCGAAGGGCCGATCGGCAGTCGTAGGTTGGGTGCGGTTTTGGGGACAGACCGCGATTTTGTAATCTGGTCTAAGTCACTCGTGATCAGGCCGCTTCTTTGAGAACTGCCGTGTGTTCCAACCGGTTATCATGCAAATCGATAATCGGAAAACAGAGATCGTAGTCACCCAGACCAGATCGCCATATTCGAGACGGAAGGTGGAAAAGCGCACGGGGTCAAGGAAGGTATGGATGTCCGGGTGCAGTGAACGGGACAGGAAGGGTTCAAAGTTGACCGTCTGCTCGGTTTCATCGTCGAAGCGCAGGAGAATGCTGTAGTCGCCGACTTGATCGGCGGAAAGTATGTTGATCGGTTTGGCGGTCATTTCAGCCTCCTCGTGATGTGCTCCGGCCCGACCCTCTCGTCCCAGGCATTTGCCATGGACATGAACGGGGTCATGTTCGTTGGCATAGAACATGACGATCAGCCCAAAGTATCCATAGAGTTTCGGCATCGGACGATGATAACGGAATCGGTTGACACAGGACCGGCTTGCCCGTTGTACACGACACAGGCCACAAAAAAGGGGCCAGTCGGCCCCTTATTCGTCGATATGGCTTGAGTGCTCAGGCCAGCAGTTGATCCAGTACGAACGGCAGGATGCCGCCGGCGTGGTAGTACTCGATCTCGATCGGGGTATCCAGGCGCAGTTTGAGTGGCACGTTCTGTGTCGAGCCATCGGCGTGCTTGATCACCAGCGTTACATCCTGCTGCGGGGTGATGCCGTTCTCCAGACCCATCAGATCGAAGCTTTCGTCGCCCTTCAGACCCAATGAAGCGGCATCGGCGCCGTCCTTGAACTGCAGGGGCAGCACGCCCATGCCGGCCAGGTTGGCGCGGTGGATGCGTTCGAAGCTCTTGGTCACGACGGCCTTCACGCCGAGCAGCTGGGTGCCCTTGGCGGCCCAGTCACGCGAAGAGCCGGTGCCGTATTCCTCGCCGGCGAAGATCATCAGCGGGGTGCCTTCGGCCTGGTACTGCATGGCGGCGTCGTAGATCGACATCTGTTCGCCGTTGTGCAGGGTCACGCCGCCTTCGCTGCCGGGGATCATCAGGTTCTTGATCCGGACGTTGGCGAAGGTGCCGCGCATCATCACTTCATGGTTGCCGCGCCGGGCGCCGTAGCTGTTGAAGTCCTTTTGCGTCACGCCATGCTCGACCAGGTATTTGCCGGCCGGGGCAGCGGCCTTGATGCCGCCGGCGGGCGAGATGTGGTCGGTGGTGACGGAATCACCAAAGATGGCCAGGGCGCGGGCGCCGCGGATGGCCGGGTTCGGGGTGGCGGCGGTGCCGAAGAAGGGCGGTTCCTGGATGTAGGTCGAGGCAGTATCCCAGGCGTAGACCTGGCCGGCCGGGGCGGGTACGGCGTCCCACAGCGGGTTGTCGGCGCCGACATCCTTGTAGATGGCGTAGGCCTTGGCGTCGGCGGCCGTCGGCAGCAGGGCGGCGACCTCTTCGTTGCTCGGCCAGATGTCCTTGAGGAAAACCGGGCCGTCGCTGCCCTGGCCGATGGGCTCGTTGGCCATGTCGATATCGACCCGGCCGGCCAGTGCGAAGGCGACCACGAGCGGCGGCGACATCAGGAAGTTGGCTTTCACGTTCTGGTGCACGCGGGCCTCGAAGTTGCGGTTGCCGGACAGCACCGAGCAGGCGACCAGGTCCTTGTCGAGGATCTCTTTCTCGATCGCTTCGGGCAGCGGGCCGGAGTTGCCGATGCAGGTGGTGCAGCCGTAGCCGACCACGCCGAAGCCCAGCTTTTCCAGGTCGCCGAGCAGGCCGGCGGCG
This sequence comes from Parasulfuritortus sp., assembly GCA_031291185.1. GTDB lineage: Bacteria > Pseudomonadota > Gammaproteobacteria > Burkholderiales > Thiobacillaceae > Parasulfuritortus. The sequence continues at coordinate 3,392 of JARLJM010000135.1, forward strand.
GTCAGGTATTCGGTCACCGCGCGCGAGCCCGGGCCCATGCTGGACTTCACGTGGGCGGCAGTCTTCAGACCCTTGGCCACGGCCTTTTTGGCCAGCAGGCCGGCGGCCAGCATGACGCCGGGGTTGGAGGTGTTGGTGCAGGAGGTGATGGCGGCGATCACCACGTCGCCGTGGCGCAGGCCGCCGGCCGGGGCCGGTTCAGTCTTGCCATAACCGCCCTGGTCCTTGGGCAGTTCGAGCAGGGTCTCGAAGCTTTCCTTGAGCGCATACAGGTTGATGCGGTCCTGCGGGCGCTTCGGGCCGGCCACGGAGGGCTTCACGCTGCCGAGGTCCAGGCTCAGGGTCTGGCTGTATTCGATGCTGCCGGCCTTGGGGATGCCGAACAGGCCTTGCGCCTTGAAGTAGTTGCGCAGGGCATCGACCTTGGCGGGCTCGCGGCCGGTGGCCAAGTAATACTGGCAGGTCGCCTCGTCAACCGGGAAGAAGCCCATGGTCGCGCCGTATTCGGGCGCCATGTTGGCAATGGTGGCGCGGTCGGTGACCGGCAGGGCGGCAGCGCCTTCGCCGAAGAATTCGACGAACTTGCCGACGACCTTGGCTTTGCGCAGCATCTCGGTGATAGTCAGCACGATGTCGGTGGCGGTGATGCCGGGCTGGGCCTGCCCGGTGAGTTCGACGCCAACCACGTCCGGGGTCAGGAAGTAGACCGGCTGGCCGAGCATGCCGGCCTCGGCCTCGATGCCGCCCACGCCCCAGGCGACCACGCCGAGACCGTTGATCATGGTGGTGTGGCTATCCGTGCCGACCAAAGTATCCGGGTAGTAGACGCCATCTTTCTCCATCACGCCGCGGGCCAGGTATTCCATGTTGACCTGGTGCACGATGCCAACGCCGGGCGGGACGACCTTGAAAGTGTCGAAGGCCTGCATGCCCCACTTGAGGAACTGGTAACGCTCGCGGTTGCGTTCGAATTCGATCCGCATGTTGTCCTGCAAGGCGCTGGGCTTGCCGAATACGTCGACCTGCACCGAGTGGTCGACCACCATCTCGACCGGGGCCAGCGGCTCGACCTTCTTCGGGTCCTTGCCGGCGCGGGCGGCGGCGGAACGCATGGCGGCCAGGTCGGCCAGCAGGGGTACGCCGGTGAAGTCCTGCAACAGGATGCGGGCCACGACGAAGGGGATCTCCTCGGTCCGGGTCGCGTTTGGCGCCCAGTTTGCCAGGTCGCGGACGTGCTTCTCGGTCACCTTGATGCCGTCGGCGTTGCGCAGCACCGATTCGAGCACGATGCGGATCGAGACGGGCAGCTTGGAGATCGGACCGATGCCGGCCTTTTCCAATTGCGGCAGCGAGTAGTAGGTGGCGGTCTTGCCGTTGCCGGCGTCGAAGGTCTGGCGGGTGTCGAATAGGTTGATCATGGCTGTTGGCAGACAGGGCTGAATGTTGGAGCCTTGATTCTACCAATGTATGGGCCGTGGCGTAGTCGAGCGGGCCTTGCCGGCCGCTGGCGACTGCCTTGCTGTAGTCTTGCCGCATCAACCGCGGGCTGGATCGGGTCGATTCCGGCCAATGCCGTTAGCTGTCCTGGGAACTTCGTGCAGGATTTCCTTTCTGTATCAGTCAGCCCATGCCCACTTGATCGGAAGGACACACGATGACTGTCGGCACTACCGCTACTACCACCTCCGCGCTAGGCGCATTCACCCAGCTGCGCGGCTACCTCAATGACCAGATACTGGGCCAGGACAACCTGGTCGAGCGGCTGCTCGTGGCCCTGCTGGCGGACGGTCATCTGCTGGTCGAAGGTCCGCCCGGGCTGGCCAAGACCCGCGCCATCAAGGCTCTGGCGCAAGGCCTGGACTGCGACTTCCAACGCCTGCAGTTCACCCCCGACATGCTGCCGGCGGACCTCACCGGTTCGGATATCTACCGGCCGGAGGAGGGCGGCTTCCACTTCCAGCGCGGGCCGCTGTTCCACAACCTGATCCTGGCCGACGAGATCAACCGCGCCCCGGCCAAGGTCCAGTCCGCGCTGCTCGAAGCCATGGCCGAGCGCCAGATCAGCGTCGGCGCCGCCACCTATCCGCTACCCCGGCTGTTCCTGGTCATGGCGACCCAGAACCCGATCGAGCACGAGGGCACCTATCCGCTGCCCGAGGCCCAGCTCGACCGGTTCATGCTGCACACCCTGGTCGATTACCCGGACCGCGCTACCACCCTGCGCATCATGGAACTGGCCCGGCGCGAAGCACTGGAAGCACGCGAGCTGTCGCCTCCGACCAGCAAGCTATCCCAGGACATCGTGTTCAGTGCCCGTCGCGAGGTGCTCGAACTCACCCTGGCCGACTCGGTGGCCGAATACATCGCCGCGCTGGTCGAAGCGACCCGCAGCCCGGACAAATACAGCGCCAAACTGGCTGAATGGTTGCGTTGGGGCGCCAGTCCGCGCGCCGCCATCGCCATGGAACGCGGCGCCCGTGCCCTGGCCTGGCTGGACGGCCGCGATTACGTCAGCCCGGACGATGTCCAGGCCGTCGCCCCGGACGCGCTGCGCCATCGTCTGCTGCTCGACTACACCGCCCAGGCGCGCGGCATCACGGCCCGCGACTGCGTGGCCGAACTGTTGCGCCAGGTGCCGGCGCCATGATCCTGCCCGACCTGGCCGAACTGGTCGCCCTGCGCGGCAGCGCCCACGGACTCAGCCTGCACGCCCGTAGGCCGGCCCTGGCCCGCCTGCTCGGCGGTCACCGCAGCGCCCAGCGCGGCCGGGGTCTGGAGTTCGAGGAAGTACGTCGCTACACCCCCGGCGACGATGCCCGCAACATCGACTGGCGGGTCACGGCACGACGCGGCCAGCCCCATACCAAGCTGTTCCGGGAGGAACGGGAGCGGCCGGTCTGGCTGTTGGCCGACCTGCATCCCGGGCTGTTTTTCGGCAGCCGGCGCCAGCTCAAATCGGCCCTGTTGCTGCGTTCCGCCGCCTTGCTGGCCTGGGGCGCAGTGCTCGGCGGAGACCGCCTCGGCGCCGTCATCGGCAACGGTCATGGTCAGCCCATGGTATTTCCGCCAAGGTCGCGCGAGGCCGGTGTGCTGCCTGTGCTCGAAGCGCTGGTCGAGGCCCAGCCGCGCGCGCCCGGCGAACCGGGCGGCGAGGGTCTGGGCGAGATACTGGCGACGCTGCGCCCCCTGCTTCAACCCGGCAGTCTGGTTCTGGCTCTGAGCGATTTCTGCCGGCTGGACGAACCGGCCGAATCGAGCCTGACCTCGATCGCGTCACACAGCGACTGCCGGCTGCTCTGGCTGGTCGATCCGCTGGAACGCGCCGGCCTGCCCGACGGCCGCTATCGGGTCGGGCTGCCCGGACGGCTGGCCTGGCTCGATGGCGAACGCAGCCGGGCCGCCTGGCAGTCGCAATGGACCGCACGGGAAGTCCGGCTGACCGGCCTGGCCCAGCGCCTCGATCTGCCGTTGATCCGGCTCGATACGCAAAACCCGGTAGCCGACATGCTGCCGCCCATGTTGCGGGAACCGGCATGGGCGGCATGAATACCGACTGGCTGGCGCAACTGGCGCCGGCCCATGCCCCGCCGGCACCCGGCTGGTGGCCTCCGGCGCCCGGCTGGTGGGGGCTGTTGCTGTTGGTCTTGCTCTTGACGGGAGGACTTGTTTACTGGCTACGGAGGGCATCGAGGCAGCCGCGCCGGATCGCGCTGCGCGAACTCGCTCGACTGGAGCGGCGCAGCGGCGACGATGCCCAGCTGGCGCGCGAACTCGAACATCTGCTGCGCCGTTACGCCCTTGCCGTCCATGGCCGCGAGGCGGTGGCCGGCCTGAGCGGCGAGGGCTGGCTTGCCTTCATCGCGACCCATGGCGGCGCCAGCCTGTCTGGCGAGACAGGGCGCAATCTGCTGCGCGCCGCCTATGGCAGTCCGGCGCCGACCGACCGCGCCGGCTGGTTGAAGGGTGCGCGCGAATTCATGAGGTCGCGCCGATGATCCATATCGAATGGCCCTGGATGCTGCTCTGCCTGCCGCTGCCCTGGCTGCTGGCCCGCTGGCTGCCGCCTGCACGGCCGCAGGGCGCCGGGCTGTTCCTGCCCTTTGCCGCAACCCTGGCCGGGGACTCGATGCCCGTCACGCGCCATCTGCCACGCATCCGCCAGGTGCTGTTCACGCTGGTCTGGCTGCTGCTGGTTCTGGCCGCGATCCGTCCGCAATGGCTGGGCGACCCGCAGCCGGTGCCGACCACCGGCCGCCGCCTGCTGCTGGCGGTCGATGTCTCTGGCTCCATGCAGACCCAGGACATGGCTGGGGGCGCCACCCGCCTGCAGGTGGTGCAGAAGGTGGCCGGCGAGTTCATCCAGCATCGGGAGGGCGATCAGGTCGGCCTGATCCTGTTCGGCACCCGGCCCTATCTTCAGGCGCCGCTGACCCGCGATCTGGACACCGTCCGCCAGTTCCTGAACGAGGCCATGATCGGTGTGGCCGGCACGCAGACGGCCATCGGCGATGCCATCGGTCTGGCCATCAAGAAGATCACTGAAGATCACACCGGGCACAAGGGCGATACGGTGCTGATCCTGCTGACCGACGGCGGCAACGACGCCGGCATCATGCTCCCTGAGGATGCCGCCAGGATGGCCGCTGCGGCCGGACTGCGCATCTACACGATCGGCGTGGGCGCGGTTTCGCAACCGGGTTTCTTCGGGCTGGGCGGCGGCAACACCGACCTGGACGAAGATACGCTCAAGCTCATCGCCCGGATCACCGGCGGCGAATACTTCCGGGCTGCCGATGCCGAGGCGCTGGAGCAGGTCTACAACCGGATCGACCAGCTGGAACCCAGCGCCGGTCGGGAACAGTGGTATCGACCGCGCGACGAGTGGTTCCAGTGGCCACTGGGCCTGGCCTTGCTGCTCAGCTTGCCCGCCGTGCTATGGAGTGGACGGCGATGGGCCTGATCGCGCATCTGCACTGGTTGCGTCCGGCCTGGCTTCTGGCCCTGCCAGTGCTCTGGGGCCTGGTGTTCTGGCTGGCCCGCCGCCGCGCCGGTGAGGGCGACTGGGTCGGGCTGATCGATCCGGAACTGCTGCCCGGCCTGCGCCTCGACAGCGGCGAGCGGCCCGGCGCCACGCCCTGGCCGTGGCTGGCGCTGGCCTGGACGCTGGCGACGCTGGCGCTGGCCGGACCGAGCTGGCAACAGGCGCCGTCGATCGCCTACAAGGGCAACGACGCCTGGGTGCTGGTGCTCGACCTGTCGCCCTCGATGGCCGCGGCCGACCTGACGCCGAACCGGGCCACCCGCGCCCGCTATGCCCTGGACGATCTGCTCGACGGTGCCCGCGACGCACGGGTCGGTCTGGTGGCCTTCGGTGACGAGGCCTACACCGTCACCCCCATGACCGACGACGTCGCCACCATCCGCGCCCTGTTGCCGCCCTTGAATCCGGACATCATGCCCAGCGCCGGCGACAACCTGGCGCCGGCGCTGGAGCAGGCCGGTCAGTTGCTCGCACGGGGCGGCGGCAGGAACGGCAAGATCGTGGTGCTGACCGACGGTTTCGCCGATCCGGCGGCGGCCTTCGCGGAGGCCGGCAAGCTCCGGGCGCAGGGCGACAGCGTGAATGTGGTCGGCATCGGTACCACCAACGGCGCGCCCGTCGGCCAGGCGGGCGGCGGCTTCGCGCGCAACGCAGGCGGTCAGCTCGACCTCGTCCGGCTGGATGTGGATCGCCTGCGCCAGGTCGCCGCCCTGGGTGGCGGACGCTATGTCGATCTGGCCCGACTGCCCGGCCTGATCGGCGCATTGCAGGCACATGCGGATAATCGGGCGGAAGAGCAGAAGGATGTCGCGGTCCAGCACTGGCTGGACGGCGGCATCTGGCTGCTGCCGATGCTGCTTCTGGTCTCGGCAGTACTGGCTCGGCGGGGGTGGTTATGATCCGCCTGCTGCTTCTGTCTGTTCTGCTCGGCTGGGTCGTTACGGCGCAGGCCAACGACACCTGGGACAGCCTATGGCGCACCCCGGACCAGCGTGCCGAACAGTTGCTTCGGCAAGGTCATTCGGCCGAGGCGGCCCGTCTTTACCGCGACCCGAAACACAAGGCCTACGCCGAGTTGCAGGCCGGCAATTTCTCGCAGGCGGCGCATGATTTTTCCGCCTTCGACGACAGCGACAGCCACTACAACCGGGGCAACGCACTGGCCCGCGCCGGCCAGTTGCAGGCGGCGATCAAGGCCTACGATGCCGCACTGGCCCGCGATCCGAACAACCGTGATGCCCGGCATAATCGCGATCTGGTTGCGCGCGCCCTCCAGCAACAACCTCAATCGCAATCGGCTTCCGGAAAAGGCGGTCAGAACGACAAGAACGATAAAAATCAGGACGGGAACGGCAAATCGGGAGGAGAGCAGGACAAACCCGGCCAGAACGATGCGTCCGGCAATTCCCAAAAAAATGAATCGGCCCAGGGCAAGGGCAGCGATCAAAAGCCGGGTCAGAACGGACCGGCGCAGAATCAGCCCGGTCAATCCGGCCAGCCCGGCAAGTCGGGACAGCCGGGGTACTCAAGTCCGTCAGCGCAGCCGGGCCGGAATGGCCAGCCGGAGCCCGACGATGCCACCCAGGCCGCGCGCGATGCTGCCGCCAGCCTGGGCAAGGCCGGGCTGGGCCAGCCAGCCGCTGCGACCGGCCAACCGGCGACTGAACAGCAACTCGCGCGGGAACAATGGCTGCGCCAGATCCCGGACGACCCGGGCGGCCTGTTGCGGCGCAAATTCATGATCGAACACATGATCCGACAGCAAGGGGGAACACCATGAAACACCCATGCCGACTCATCCTGGCCGTCCTGTTGCTCGGCCTCGCGCTGCCCGCTTCGGCGGCGATCAAGGCCTGGCTTGACCGGAACCAGATCGGGCCGGGCGACACGGTCCAGCTCACCCTGGAACACGATGGCCGCACCGACAGCCAGCCCGACCTGAACCCGCTCAAACAGAACTTCGACATACTCGGCCAGAGCAGCGGCAGCAGCATCCAGATCATCAACGGATCGATGTCGGCCAAGGTGCAGATCAGCCTGACCCTGGCGCCCAGGCTCAAGGGCCAGCTGCTGGTGCCCCCGCTACGCTGGGATGGCCAGACCTCACCGGCGCTGACCCTGACCGTGTCCGGCAGCAGCGCCCCGACGCACGGCGGAAATGCGGCGCCCGCCGATGCCGCCCACACTTTCATCACCACCACGCTGGACCAGAAGCAGCCTTACGTCCAGGCGGCGGTGACCCTGACCGTCCGGCTCTACGTCGACCAGCCCCTGGCCCAGGCCAGCCTGGAACTGGAACCGAGCAACGACCTCCTGATCCAGCAAGTCGGCCAGGACAAGCAGACCAGCGAAACCCGAAACGGCCGCAACTATCAGGTGATCGAGCGGAAATACCTGCTGTTTCCGCAGCACAGCGGGCGCATCCGGATCGACGGCCCGGTCTTGAATGCCCAGGTTCGGGATGCGCGCGGCAACGATCCGTTCGGCTCCGATCCCTTCTTCGGCAACGTGTTTGGCGGCCTGACGGGCGCGACCCGGCCCTTGCGCCTGCGCGGCGACCCCATCGTCCTCGATGTCCGGCCGCGCCCGGCCAGCGGCACCGGCCATGACTGGCTGCCCGCGCAAAAGGTGACCCTGAGCGAAACCTGGCAGCCGGCCAGCGGTCCCTACCGCGCCGGCGATCCCATCACCCGCAGCCTGCATCTTGCCGCGCAGGGCCTGACCGCTTCCCAGTTGCCCGATCTGAGCGTGCTCATGCCCTTGCCACCTGGATTGCGCGCCTATCCCGACCAGCCCAAACTGAATACCGGCGTGCAAGGCGACGGGGTGGTCGGCAGCCGCGATCAGGACATCGCCCTGATCGCCAGTCGGGCCGGTCGTTATCAGCTGCCGGCGCTGAAGCTGTTCTGGTGGGACACGACCAAAAACGTCCAGCGCGAGGTCGACCTGCCGGCCCGGATGCTCGACGTGCTGCCCAATGCCCAGGCCTTCTCCGCCAGCACGGCGCGGCCGGACCAGTCGGCGTTGCCGCCCGCCGCGAAACGCGATCTGCCGATGCTCGGCGTGAAATCAAGCCCATCCGACGCGCATTGGCCCTGGATCAGCCTTGGTCTTGCGCTCCTTTGGCTGGGCACCCTGTTTGCCTGGTGGCGCAGCCGAAAACGCCCGTTGCCCGGGCCGGTCTCCACCCCGGCTGCTGACACCCGCAAGGCATCGGATGCCCGCAAGGCATTCCGTCAGGCTTGCCGGGAGAACGACCCGCAGACGGCTCGGCGACAGTTGCTCGCCTGGGCCCGGATCGCCTGGCCGGAAGCACCGCCACTGGGTCTGGGGGCGCTGGCACGACGCCTGAACGATCCCGAACTGGAAACCGCGCTCAACCAACTGGATCGCGCCTGCTATGCCGGCGGCGCCTGGTCCGGTCAATCGTTGCTGGAAAGGGTGACGTCGTTATCGGACACGTCCAGACCTGTCGCCGGGACGGTGCCTGAATTGGCCGGCCTGTATCCTTCATGAACTGCGCTCCATGAATGGACCTGCTACGATCAAACCCCGCGCATCCGCACGTCCCGTCCGGCGGCCTGAGCCTAAGCCCGGTGCCAGGCGAGTCTGAATGTATGTAATCGAGGAATCAGCACATGTCCTATCTGAATGATCCACGCGTCCTGTTCGCCGCCGAGCGTACCCTGCTTGCCTGGAATCGCACTGCCATCGCCCTGATGGGTTTCGGCTTCCTGGTGGAACGCTTCGGCTTGTTTCTGCACGTGATCATGAGCCGTCATGTCGAACCCCTGCACCGGGGGATTTCGCTGACCATCGGCGTCGCCTTCATTCTGCTCGGGGTCATCCTGCTGGTGGTCTCGGTCCGGCAATATCGCCATGTGGTTGCTGAACTTGGGGCTGGCGAGATTCCAGCAGGCTACTGGATTAACGGAGCCACATTCACCAATCTGGCCATCGCCCTGTTCGGGCTGGTTCTGGCGGCCTATCTCGCACTGGTCTAGCCATGCCTGGCCGGGCGTCCGGCGGCGGATTCTTACCATATTGCAAAACAATAAAGTCTCGGGAACCTGGTGCCGGGTCACCGGTCAACCGGAGAGCCGCTGATGTATTCGGATTGGTCTTTGCCGCGCAGGCGGGAACGATCCATTAGTCAGCGTTTTCCCGAGGGTGACACTCAATAGTGCATCCATCTACTGGATCGTTAGCCCGCCCACCCAATGTCCCGGGTCGGATTAATAACCAAGCGAAAGCCCCCGTCCGTCGCCAGTTTCCACGTTCGCTGCAAGCCAGCGCCGGCAATGGTTTTCTCGATCAATTCCAGTGATTTCAAATGGAGATTCGAAGATGAATCGAAACACACATTTCCTTGGGTTTTTTCATACCATCCGGCACGTCATCAGCCATGCCGCCGTCACCGTTATTGCCGTGGGCGTGGCGTTCTCGCTGCCCAAGGTGGCGGAGTACATCCTTTATACATGGTGGCCCATCGTTCAAGGCAATTCGCGGCTGCTGATGATTACCGAGATCAGTTTCGCGGCCGTGCTCGTCATCCTTTTCAACCTCGTCCTGCTGGCAAGGGAGGGGCGTTATAGCCACCGGATGAACCGCATCGCCTCCCTGGTCCACGTGCAGGAAGGCAAAAGCAACTGGTTCTCCCGCCGGAGTTACCGCAGGCTGCGCGACAAGATCAGCGGCACACGCGATGTATCGGTGATGTCGATCACCGGCTATGACACCTTCGTCTCGGAAAAACGCAATCTGCATCGCTTCATCGAGGACAGCTACGAGTTGCGGGTGATGCTCATGAACCCGTACGGCGCGGGTGCCAGGCGGCGTGTCCAATCATTGAACAAGTTGGTGTCCATCGAGGACTACATCCGGGAAACCGAGGCCACCATCGAATGTCTGGCCAGACTCGCGGCAGCGGGCAAGAAGGTCACGCTCAAGTTCTATGATGATCCGCCATTCTGGAACCTGATCATCACGGGCGAATACGTCTGGGTACAGTATTGTCACGATGGCCACGAACTGAAGACACAGCCGGAGTTCGTCTTCGCACTACGCAAGGACAAGCCTTCACAAGGGTTGTTCTCACCGTTCTACGTGCATTTCCTCAACCAATGGGATGATCCCCGTCACCCCGAATACAACTTTGCCACCAAAGAACTCGTCTACCGCAAAGGGAATGAGAATGAGGCGGCAAGCAACGTCTACGCCCTGGGCGAAGGGCTTCGCCAGCAACTGCCGCGCAACCGGCTAGCGGAACGCAGGTCATTGCCGGACGCTTGAGTTTGCGAGTCATTGACCCGCCATTTGAACACTTGGCTTTGCGCAAACAGGCGTCACGAATTTCCTGTCTTTTGCGCCCCGAACCCGCCATGCTCCGCCACGCGGAGTATTTTCCGGACTAAAAAAGGGGTTGCCATGACAATCAGCGCAGGTTCGCACCCGGTCCTTCACTGGACCGAGGCCGGTCAGGCCCGTTCGGCGCGCTGGCGTTCGGAGAGCGGGCATCCGCCGCCCCGGCGCGTGGTCATCGGCGACGACCAGACCAGCGCCGATACCGCCTATCGACTCGCCTGCGAGGGCACCGCGCTGCTCTGGCGCGGCGATTTCCATAACGCGAAACAGTTGTTGCAGGCATTGACCCGGCGCGCCGAACGTACACCGGCCAAAACATCGGCTGCCGAGTCTGGTTCGCCGGCCGAAGCCTTTCATCGACATCGTCAGGCGCAAGCGAGGCGGGCGCGGATACTGGCGATGCTGCTGCTGCCCCTGGACAGCGACTACAGCGTTCCGCTGCGGCGCTCGCCCGATCTGCGGGAAACCTGTGCCGAGGCCTACGGACCGGCGGAGGAGGGCGCTTCGGTGGTCTCGCTGCGCGAACTGCTCGGCCTGATCGGCGCGCACGAGTGGCGCAGGAAAGGGGTGTTGATTCCCGCGTTGGGCGAGCGTATCCATGCACACTACGGCGTGTTTTCTCCCGTCCGCGGCGAGTACGTCGACCTGGTGGCCGAAGCGGTTCTGCCCGTGACCACGCTGGCCTTCGACATCGGCACCGGCACCGGCGTGCTGGCCGCGCTCCTGGCGAGGCGGGGCGTGGCGCACATCGTGGCCACCGACCAGGATGTCCGGGCACTGGCCTGCGCCCGGGAAAACCTGGCCCGGCTCGGTTTTGGCCAGCAGGTGGACGTCGTGGCCGCCGATCTATTTCCCGAAGGCCGCGCCGCGCTGGTGGTCTGCAATCCACCCTGGCTGCCGGCGCAACCCAGCTCGGCGATCGAACATGCAGTCTACGACCCGGACAGCCGCATGCTGCATGGCTTCATTGCGGGTCTGGCGGCACATCTGACGGCCGACGGCGAAGGCTGGCTGGTGCTCTCCGATCTCGCCGAACACCTGGGCCTGCGCTCGCGCGAAGAACTGCTCGCCGCCTTCGATGCCGCGGGTCTGGACGTCGTCGGGCGAAACGATGTCCGCCCGCATCATCCTCGCGCCTCCGACGCGAGCGACCCGCTGCATGCGGCCCGTGCGGCTGAGGTTACCTCGCTGTGGCGGCTGACGGCTCGCCATTGATGCCCGTTCGGTAATCAACTCTCCGCCAGCCGGCGCGCCAGTTCCACCGCCGACTTCACGCCCATCTTTTCGAAGATGTGGGCCCGGTGGACCTCCACGGTGCGCATGGCGATGTTCAGTTCGTCGGCGATCACCTTGTTCAGCTTGCCGGCCAGTATCCGGTCCATGACCTCGCGCTCGCGGGCGGTCAGGCTGCACAGCCGGGTACTGGTCTCGCTGCCGGCCTGACTGTTGGCGCGACATTCGGCATCGCGGGCCAGGGCTTCGATCACCCGGTCGGCGAGCTGGTTGTCGTTGAAGGGCTTTTCCAGAAAATCGAAGGCGCCGTTCTTCAGCGCCTGCACGGCCTGCGGCACATCGCCATGGCCGGTCAGGAACAGGGTCGGCATGCGGCAGCCCAGTTCGCGCAGGCGGTCGAACAG
>JARLJM010000136.1 GCA_031291185.1 Parasulfuritortus sp.
CATGAGTCTCGACGACCTCAACAGCCGCTACGGCCAGCCCGGACTTAAATTCGTCGAAGGCGCCGGTGGCCTGACCTTCGCCGAAATCGACAACGCTGGCGGCACTGCCAGCATCTGCCTGCAGGGCGCGCACATCGTCAGCTGGCGACCCAAGAGCCAGGCGGTACCCGTGGTCTGGGTGTCGGACATGGCCAAGTATGGCCCAGGCAAGTCGATCCGCGGCGGGGTGCCGGTGTGCTGGCCCTGGTTCGGCCCGCATGCCACCGAACAAGGCTTCCCCGGCCACGGCTTCGCCCGCACCGTGCTGTGGCAGGCCACCGGCAGCGAAACGCTGGCCAACGGCGATACCCGGATCAGGTTCATGCTGATGCCCAACGACCAGACCCACGCCCAGTTCGACAAGGCCTGCCGGGCCGAGTTGATCGCCACGGTCGGCGCCACGTTGCAGGTCGAACTGGTGACCACCAACCTTGACACCGAGCCGGTCGAGATCGGCGAGGCGCTGCACACCTACTTCCGCATCGGTGATATCGGTACGGCTACCGTGACCGGACTGGAAAACGCCAGCTTTGTCGACAAGGTGGACGGCGGCCAGCGCAAGACCCAGAACGGTGCGATTGCCTTTTCGGGCGAGGTCGACCGGGTCTATGTCAGCACCGGCTCGGAGTGCGTGATCGCCGACCCCGACCTCAAACGCCTGATCCGCATCGCCAAGACCGGAAGCCAGTCCACCGTGGTCTGGACGCCGTGGATCGAAAAGGCGGAGAAGATGGGTGATTTCGGCCCGGGCCGGAACAACCAGGGCGGCTGGCGCGAGATGGTCTGCGTGGAAAGCGGCAATGCCGTGGACAACGTGGTGTCGGTCCCGGCGGGTGAAAGCCACACCCTGTCCGTGGTGTACAGCGCGGAAGCCATGTGAGATTGCGTGACGCAGACTAAAAAACGCCGCAGATGCGGCGTTTTTTATTGATGGGACCGAATCAGTGCGGCCGGCGCGGCATGAAATTCACCACCGCAGCGTCGCTGGGGCCATGCCGGCCGGTGGTTGAACAGGCGCCTTCGGTTTCCGGAACAAAGCCCGTGGCGTCATGCAGCAGATTGATGACATCCACCCAGTGGCGCTCCTTGGCCATCTGCAATGCGGTACGCCCGGCTTCGTTGACGGCCTTGGGGTCGGCGCCCGCTTCCAGCAGCACTTCACAGACCGCGCCCTCGCCTCCGCCAGCCGCCAGCATCAGCGGCGTGATGCCGAAATGTATGGTGGCATTGACGTTCGCGCCGGCATCGATCAGGGCCTTGGCAATCGGGGCAAAGCCGGTATCCAGTTCATGGTTGTAAACCGATTTGAACAGGGCGGTCCAGCCGTTCGAGTCGGCGGCATTGGCATTCGCACCGGCATCCAGCAGGGTCTGGACGGCATCGAGGTGGCCGTTGTGCGCGGCGGCCATCAGGGCGGTCGCACCGTCTTCATTGGCCCAGTCCGGGTTTGCGCCGGCAGCCAGTAGTTGGCTGACAACGTGGGCATCGCCGGCCAAGGCGGCGGCATACAGTTCGGCTGACATGAGAGTGCTCCTAATCTGAAAATACCCGAGTATTGTAATCAACTATACGGGATTTGGAAAACGGCTAATTCGGCCGCCCTCAGGTGGCCGGTTTTATTGCGTCCAGTCCGCCGTCCAGAATATGAATGTTGAATCCGCGCTGGCCGAGCAAAAAGGCCGCTGCCGTCGCGCGCCGCCCAGTCTGGCAGATCGTGATGTACGGTCGCCTCTGATCCAGTTGCCCGGAAAGCTCGCGCAAAAAGCAGAGCGGCAGATTGATGCTCATGGGCAGGCTGTATTGGCGGAACTCGGAAGATGTGCGGACATCGAGGAAGCGGGCGCCCTCGCGGACCATTGAGGCGGCCTCCGAAGAGTCGATCCGGTGTGCCAACGCCGGTTTCAGGAGGGCATCGAAATCCGTCATGGACAGACGCATGAGCTGGCCGTCCCCTACCATCGTGACCGTTGCATTGCGGGTTTCGCCGGATAGCAAGGCCTCCTCGCCGAAGGCATCGCCCGTTGCCAGTTCCGCGACCTTGACCGGTTTGTCGCCATCCAGCGAGCGCAGTACCCGGGCCTGGCCGCGACGGATGATGTAGTAATAATCGCCGGCTTCGCCCTGACGGATGATGACCTCGCCGTCGCAGGCCTCCATGGGTTGAAGCCGGCTGAACAGGGTGGCCAGATTGTCGGTGGGAACTCTGGCGAACGCCGGGCTGCAGACCAGCCGGAACATCCATTCCGGGTCTTCGCCAGCAATCTCGGTGATTTCGTAGGCGGCGGTCTGGTCCGCGGTCAGCAGATTGTCGAGCAGATCCTCGTCGATGACCGCAACGTTGGTCGCGGTGGCCGCCGTCGCCGTATAGCGCCGGGGTTTCAGGCGCGAAAGGGGGACCCGCGCAGCATCGGTATCGGCCCTTATCGATACCGGCTGGCTTGTCGGGTCCGAGCGCAGCGAGACGGTGCCGTCGAGCAGGAAATAGACGAAATTGTCACGGTCGCCCTTGTTGAACAGCCGCGCGCCAGCCTCGAGCTTGCGCAGGGTCATGGCTTCGGATGCCTGGCGCAGGCCGTTGTCGGTCAGGGCGTCAAGCGGCGAGAAGCGTTTCAGCTGTTCCAGGTCGTCCATCATGTCAAAGCTCGAACAAGGGCCAGAGCTTATCGACCCGGGCCTTTACGGCCGCATCCATGGCTATCGGCGTGCCCCATTCGCGGCTGGTCTCGCCCGGCCATTTGTTGGTGGCGTCGATGCCCATCTTGGATCCGAGACCGGACACCGGGCTGGCGAAATCGAGGTAGTCGATCGGCGTGTTCTCGACGATCAGGGCATCGCGCACCGGATCGACGCGCGTGGTCATGGCCCAGACCACTTCCTTCCAGTCGCGCACGTTGACGTCGTCGTCGGTGACGATGATGAACTTGGTGTACATGAACTGGCGCAGGAACGACCAGACCCCGAACATCACCCGTTTGGCGTGGCCGGGGTACTGCTTCTTCATGCTGACCACGGCCAGTCGGTAGCTGCAGCCCTCGGGCGGCAGGTAGAAGTCGGCGATCTCCGGGAACTGTTTCTGCAGCAGCGGCACGAACACTTCGTTGAGAGCCTCGCCCAGAATGGCGGGCTCGTCGGGCGGCTTGCCGGTGTAGGTGCTGTGGTAGATCGGGTCGCGCCGCATCGTGATGCGCTCGACCGTGAATACCGGGAAATGGTCCTGCTCGTTGTAATAGCCGGTATGGTCGCCGAACGGACCTTCGAGCGCGGTCTCGCCTGGATGGATGACGCCCTCCAGCACGATCTCGGCCGAGGCCGGCACGTTGAGATCGCTGCCCAGGGCCTTGGCGACTTCGGTCTTGGCGCCGCGCAGCAGCCCGGCGAACTGGTATTCGGACAGCGAGTCCGGCACCGGGGTCACCGCGCCCAGGATGGTGGCCGGGTCGGCGCCGATGGCCACGCAGAGCGGGAAGGGCTGGCCGGGGTGGGTCTGCTGGAAGTCGCGGAAGTCGAGCGCGCCGCCGCGGTGGGCCAACCAGCGCATGATGAGCTTGTTCGGACCGATCACTTGTTGACGATAGATGCCCAGGTTCTGTCTCGGCTTGCGGGTGCCTTTTGTTATCACGAGGCCCCAGGTGATCAGCGGCCCGGCGTCGCCCGGCCAGCAGGTCTGGATCGGCAGACGCGACAGGTCGACGTCCTTACCCTCCCAGACGATGTCCTGGCAGGCCGGCGAGCGGACTTCCCTGGGTGCCATGTTGAGCACCTGCTTCAGTATCGGCCACTTCTCCCAGGCGTCGCGCAGGCCCTTGGGCGGTTCCGGTTCCTTGAGGTAGGCCAGCAGCTGGCCGATCTCGCGCAACCGGGCCGGGTCTTCCTCGCCCATGCCCAGTGCCACCCGCTTCACCGTGCCGAACAGGTTGGCCAGTACCGGCATCGAGTGGCCCTTGGGCTTCTCGAAGAGCAGGGCCGGTCCGCCGGCGCGCAGCACGCGGTCGCCGATCTCGGTCATCTCCAGGTACGGGTCGACCTCGACCGAGATGTGTTTCAGTTCGCCACGCGCTTCAAGCTGGCGGATGAAATCGCGCAGATCCTGGTATTTCATGCGTGCGAATGCTGGTGAAGGAGGTTGCCGGTGCGGCGATCCGGTTCGTGGCGCCGGTCATGTCTGGCATTGGCACGGGCCAGCATGCGGCGCTCAAGGCCGAGGCGGCGCTCAAGGGAGCTGCGGCGTTCGGCGAGAAACTTGAACCAGCACTGGCACAGTTCGCTGTTGCAGTTTTTCAGCGGCAAATGCGGGGCCTTGTGCAAGGGATACCGCTTGCCGTTGCGCTTCTGTGCCGATGGGCAAATACGGGCAGAACTGGCCGCGATGAACTGCTTGCCCCAGTAGCCCGCCTTGTGCGAAGGCGGTAGTGCCGAGTCCTCGGCGACACCGGCAGGCTGGCTGTATCTGGCAATGAGGTGCCGCCAATCTTTTGCAAGGTAGAAATAGATCAACCCGCCCATTGCAACAAGGATCGCAAAAACCAGCCATGCCATGCGCACACTCCCCCTGGGTGATTACCTGATTGGGTCGAGGATCAGTCGATGTATTCGAAGACCTTGATCACACGGGTCACGCCAGTGGTCTGCGCGGTAATTTCCGCCGCTGCATCGCCTTCGGCATGTTTGACCAGACCCATCAGGTAGACCACGCCACTTTCGGTGACCACCTTCACGTGGTTGAAATCGAACTGCTTGTTATCGACAAAACGGCCCTTGACCTTGGTCGTGATCAGCGCGTCGTTGCTATGGGTGGTGAAGCCGGCCGGCTCGCCTATGGACATCTCGTTATCCACGTCCCGCACATTGGGTACCGTACGGGCAATATCGGTAACACTGGCCTTGACGGTGTCGTTCGGCGCCTGTCCGGTGATCAGCACCCGGCGGTTGAAGCTGGTGAAGCTGGCATAGACGTTGTTCAGGTTCATTTCCCGCAGCCGGTTGCCGGCCTTGAGTTCGATCTCCTGATCCATGACATAGGTGGCGCTGGTGCGGCGGTCGTCAGCCATCATCGCGCCGGTGGCGGCTCCGGTGACCACCACAGCGGCGCAGCCGGACAGGGTGGAAAGGGCAAGCAGGCTCAATAGCAGGACGGGCAGGGGGTGGCGCATGTTCAAGCTCCCAGTAATAAATTGTCGATACAGTCGCACAGGCTGTGAATGGCCAGCAAGTGCACTTCCCGTATGTGGGCGGTGGTTTCCGCCGGCACACAAATAAGCACGTCTTCCTCGTGCAGGATTTCGGCCAGATCGCCCCCGTCGCGGCCGGTCAGGGCCACCACGGTCATTTCCTTCTCGTGGGCGGTGCTCACCGCCTCCAGGACATTGCGCGAATAGCCGCTGGTGGAAATGGCCAGCAGGACATCGCCCGGCGTGCCCAGGGCCGATACCTGGCGCGCAAACACCAGGCCGTAATCGTAGTCGTTTGCAATCGACGTCAGGGTGGCCGTGGCGTTGGTCAGTGAGACTGCGGCCAGGCCGGGACGTTCCCGCTCGTGACGGTTGACCATGGCCGAGACGAACAGGTGGGCATCTGCGGCCGAGCCGCCGTTTCCGCAAGCCAGTATCTTGCCGTCCGACAGCAGGGATTGAACAATTTGTTCGGCGCCCCGTGCGATCGGCTCGGCCAGCGGTTCGGCCGCTGCCAGAATGATCTGGGCGCTGTCGATGAAGTGCTGTTGGACGTGTTCGGCGAGATTCATGGTCTACTCGGGATTGGCGGTTGATTATAGCCGAGCCTTAGCCCGGGCTATTCGTCTGCCTGGAAGGCGTCCCTGATCCAGTCGAGCCGGGTGCCATCGAACAGGACGGCGTCGAAACGGCAGGCCGGCGGCGAACCTTGGGCAGACAGATAAAGCCGGGCGGCGTGGATGAGCCTGGCCTGCTTGGTGCCGGTGATGCTGGCGCCGGCCCCGCCAAAACGGCTGCTGCCGCGTGCTCTGACCTCGACGAAGACCAGCACCTTGCCGTCGCGCATGATCAGGTCGATTTCGCCGCCCTTGCAGCGCCAGTTACGCTCGACCAGACGCAAGCCCTGACCGCTCAGATAGGCCGCTGCCGCGTCTTCGGCCGCTTTGCCGCGCTCCATGGCGCCTCCCTTGTTAAACTGTGCGCAAACTAAACCCGGAAACCGATTCATGCAACCCAGCGAATTCCGCGCCGTGCCCGGTACGCTATACATCGTCGCCACGCCCATCGGCAATTTGCGCGACATCACGCTGCGGGCGCTGGACATCCTCAAGACGGTCGATCTGGTCGCCGCGGAGGATACCCGGGTCAGCGCCGGCCTGCTGTCGGCCTACGGCATCGACGCCAAGCTGTTTTCCTACCGGGAACACAATGAGCAGGCTGCGTCGGCGGTGCTTCTGGAGCGGCTGCGCGAAGGCAGGAGCATCGCGCTGGTCAGTGACGCCGGCACGCCGGGCATCAGCGATCCCGGTGCGGTGCTGGCCCGGGCGGCGCGCGAAGCCGGCATTCCTGTGGTGCCGTTGCCCGGGCCCAGCGCCGTTGCCACGACCCTTTCGGTGGCGGGCCTGGAAGCCGGGCACTGGCAGTTCTATGGCTTCCTCCCGCATAAAGCGGGCGACCGTCGGCGCGAACTGGAGACGCTGGCCGGCTTCGAGTGGCCGACGGTGTTCTACGAATCGCCCCACCGCTTGCTGGAGACCGTGGCCGACCTGGCGGCAGTGCTGGGCGGGGAGCGGCAGTTGCTGATCGCGCGCGAACTGACCAAGCGCTTCGAGGAGTTCCACGCCTGTCGATTGAAGGAGGCGCTGGACTGGTTGCAGGGCGACGAAAACCGCCAGCGGGGCGAATTCGTCCTGGTGGTGGACGGTCGGCCGGTGGAGCACGATGCTGGACTGGAGGAGGCCAGGCGGGTATTGGCCATCCTGCTCGACGATCTGTCGCCCAGCCAGGCGGCCAGGGTGGCGGCACGGATTACCGGCGCAAAGAAAAATGCGCTGTATGATTTGGCCCAGGAACTGAAAACAGCGCCGAAAAATGACTGATACCCTGACCATCACCCGCCCCGACGACTGGCATTTGCATCTGCGCGATGACGAGGCGCTGGCCGCTGTCCTGCCCGATACCGCCCGCCGCTTCGCCCGCGCCATCGTCATGCCCAATCTGAAGCCGCCTGCGCGCACCGTGGCCGAGGCCGCGGCCTACCGCGACCGCATTCTGGCGGTGCTGCCCGCCGGAATGGCGTTCGAGCCGCTGATGACGCTGTATCTCACCGACAACACGTCGGCGGAGGAAGTGGCCAAGGCCCACGCCAGCAACATCGTGCATGCCGTGAAGTATTACCCGGCCGGGGCGACCACCAATTCCGACTTCGGCGTGAGCCGCGTCGAGAAGGCATGGCCTGCTATCGAGGCCATGGCGGCGCACGGCCTGCCACTGCTGGTGCATGGCGAGGTGACGGACCCGGCGGTCGATGTGTTCGACCGCGAGGCGGTATTCATCGACACCGTGCTGGCCCCGCTGCTTGACCGGTTCCCCGAGCTGAAGCTGGTGCTGGAGCACATCACCACCCGGCAGGGTATCGAGTTCGTGCAGCAGTCCGGCGCCAACGTGGCCGGCACGCTGACCGCCCACCATCTGCTGTACAACCGGAATGCCATGTTCAAGGGTGGCATCCGACCGCATTTCTACTGTCTGCCGGTGCTCAAGCGCGAGCAGCACAGGCAGGCGCTGGTCGAGGCCGCCGTTTCCGGCAATCCCAAATTCTTCCTCGGCACCGACAGCGCGCCGCACGCCCAGTCGGCCAAGGAAGGCGGCTGCGGCTGTGCCGGAATCTACACCGCCGGGGCCGGCATAGAACTCTATGCCGAGGCCTTCGAGGCGGCCGGGGCGCTGGGTAAACTGGAAGGCTTCGCCAGCTGCCACGGCCCGGACTTCTATGGCCTGCCCCGAAACAAGACCACTCTCACACTGCTACGCGAGGCCTGGGAAATGCCCCAGCGTCTCGATTTTGGCGCAGGCAGCCTGATCCCCGTGCGTGCCGGCGAGAACGTAAACTGGAAAATCGTGGAGTCCTGATATGGCCCAGCAAGACGAAAGCCCTTACTTCAAATATGTCGTCGATCTGCTCAAGCTGCTCCTGGAAAAGGAAGGCTCCGACCTGTTCATCACCGTCGGCGCGGCACCCGCGTTCAAGATTCATGGCGAGATGACCCCGGTCGGCAGCAAGCCGATCAGCCGGGAACAGGCCGAGGAGATCGTCTCCGCGGTGATGAACGAAAAACAGCGCGGCGAATTCCGCGAGACCAAGGAATGCAACTTCGCGCTCAGCCTGGCAGGGACCGGCCGGTTCCGGATGAATGCCTTCGTCCAGCGCGGCGCGGTTGGCCTGGTGGCGCGGGTCATCACGATGGATATCCCCACCCTGGAAAGCCTCAACCTGCCCCAGACGCTGAACCAGATCGTGATGGAAAAGCGGGGCCTGGTGCTCATGGTCGGCGCCACCGGCTCGGGCAAGTCGACCAGCCTGGCGGCCATGATCGGCTATCGCAACCACAACTCGCGCGGCCACATCATCACCATCGAAGACCCGATCGAGTACGTTCACCCGCACGGTCAGTGTCTGATCATGCAGCGCGAGGTCGGGGTCGACACCGACAACTGGTTCGCCGCCCTGAAGAACACCCTGCGCCAGGCGCCGGACGTGATCCTGATCGGCGAAATCCGCGAACGCGACGGCATGGACTACGGCATCGCCTTTGCCGAGACCGGCCACCTCTGCTTGGCCACGCTGCATGCCAACAACGCCAACCAGGCGCTGGACCGGATCATCAACTTCTTCCCCATGGACCGGCGCTCGCAGCTGCTGATGGATCTGTCACTGAATCTCAAGGCGATCATCTCCCAGCGGCTCATTCCAAAGATCGGTGGCGGCCGGGTGCCGGCGGTCGAGATCATGATCTGCACGCCGCTGATCTCCGACCTGGTGCTCAAGGGCGAGGTGCACGAGATCAAGCCGATCATGGCCAAGTCGCGCGATCTCGGCATGCAGACCTTCGACCAGTCGCTGTTCGATCTTTGCGTGTCCGGCCAGATCGAGGCGGATGTCGCCCTGCGCTATGCCGACTCGCCCAACGACCTGCGCCTGATGCTCAAGCTCAAGGGCGGCGACCCGTTCAAGAACGATAACAGCATGGGCGGCCTGTCCATCGTGTAAACTCCGCCCCGGAGTTGGCTAGACAGCCGCTGTGCTTGCGCAGAGGAAAGTCCGGGCTCCACAGGGCAGGGTGCCAGGTAACGCCTGGGCGCCGCGAGGCGACGGAAAGTGCAACAGAAACATACCGCCGATGGCCCGGACTTTGACGTCGCAAGGCGGCAAAGTCCATCCCGAAGGGGGAGACCCCAACGGGGGCGTCCCCTCGGGGGCGGGGATCAGGCAAGGGTGAAATCGTGCGGTAAGAGCGCACGGCCGGGCCGGCAACGGTTCCGGCGTGTAAACCCCACCTGGAGCAAAGCCAAATAGGCAGGCGTTGAGGCGGCCCGCCGAGCCTGCGGGTAGGCTGCACGAGGCGACGGGCGACCGTCGTCCCAGATGAATGGCTGTCCACGACAGAACCCGGCTTACCGGCCGACTCCATCTTTACCCATCTTGCGGACTCGTCTGAAGGGCGCCGCTATGCTACATTTCGCGGCAGTCCGGCAGCAGTTTTTCCCAATTCAAACCAGTC
Source organism: Parasulfuritortus sp. (assembly GCA_031291185.1). Lineage (GTDB taxonomy): Bacteria > Pseudomonadota > Gammaproteobacteria > Burkholderiales > Thiobacillaceae > Parasulfuritortus. The sequence continues at coordinate 9,770 of JARLJM010000136.1, forward strand.
CTCGAAGGCCAGAACAACCATGGCGGTGATTGCGGTATTCAATCAAAAAGGCGGTGTCGGCAAGACCACCACCACGCTCAACATCGCGGCGGCCCTGGCCATGCTGGAACGCCGGCCCATCATCATCGACCTGGACCCCCAGGCCCACGTCAGTCTGGCGATGGGCGTGCGCAACCTGCCGGGCGATGTCTGCTCGTCCGCCTTCTACCGGCAGGGCACGCCCCTCAAGGATTTGATGCGCACGGTCCGTTCCGGTGCGCGCCTGGTGCCCGGCCATCCCGACCTGTCCAAGATCGATGCCATGATGGGCAGCACGCCCGGCGTCGCCGGCAAGCTGCGTGCCGGCCTGGAGCAGGGACTGGCCTGGGATGAAGCTCCCATCCTGCTCGATTGCGCGCCGTCGCTGGGGGTGCTGTCGTTGAATGCGTTGCTGGCGGCCGACCGGGTGCTGGTGCCGGTGACGCCGGATTTCCTGGCCATGCAGGGTTTGAGCCGGCTCGATCTGGCGCTGAGGGTGCTGGAACAGCAGATCAAGCGGCGGATCGAACGGCGCGTGGTCCTGACCCGCTACGACGAAAACAAGACCCAGAGCCGGGATGCACTGGCCACGCTCAAGCAGCGCTACAGTGGCAGCCTGTGCGACAACCACATCCCCGATGATCCCGCACTGGCCGAGAGCCCGGCCCATGGCATGGATATCTTCACCTATGCCCCGGATTCAACCGGCGCCCAGGCTTACCGCCTGCTCACCATGGAACTGCTGTCCAAGGGATTCTTCCAGTAATCAGGCGGCGGTGCGCGCCTTGGCTGCCGTGCCCCAGAGTTCTTCCAGGTTGTAATGCATGCGGGCGGTCGGGTGCATGACGTGGATGATCACGTCGACGGCATCGACCAGGACCCATTCCGACCCCTTGCCGCCTTCGGTGCCGATGACTTCGCCGCCGGCCTCCTTGATCTTTTCCCGCACATTGTCGGCCAGGGCGGCGACTTGCCGGTTGGAGTCGCCGGTGGCGATGATCATGGTCTCGAACAGTTGGGTGAGGTGACCAACTTGCAGGACGGTGATGTCCTTGCCTTTGATGTCTTCAAGTGCGGCGACGGCGATGCGGGTGATTTCAGCGGCGTTCATAAGATCCTTCAGCGATACAGGCGATTTCGATTGATGTAGTCCAGCACGCTATCCGGAACCAGGTAGCGGGGTTCCAGCCCGGCGGCGAAAAGTCCCCGGATGCGGCTTGCGGCAATGTCCAGCTGGGTGATGGTGTTGAGGAAAACCCGGCCGGACGGCGAGGCGCGCAGGATACCCGAGTCGGGGCTGTGACGGGCCGCGAATTCGTCTGCCAGCTCGGCGGGCAGACGCGATTGCCAGTGTTCGCCGCCATCGCCCGGACGGCGGGCCACGGCGATATGGGCCAGATCGAACAGATGCCGCCACTCATGCCAGGCGGTCAGTCCGGCAAAGGCATCGGCGCCCAGAAACAGGACGATGGTCGTCTGGCCGCCGACCTCGGCACGTAGTTCGGTCAGGGTGTCCACCATGTAGCAGGGCGCGGTCTTGTGGACTTCATGCTCATCCAGGACGAACCGGGAATTGCCGGCCATGGCCAGCTTGACCATGGCCAGCCGGTCGGTGGCCGAAGCCACGGGTTGGGCGCGATGGGGCGGCGTGCCGGTGGGCAGGAAGCGGACCGTGTCGAGGTCCAGGGCCTCCGCCAGCTCCTCGGCCAGGCGCAGGTGGCCGAGGTGGATGGGATCGAAGGTGCCGCCCAGCAGGCCGAAAGGCTGTTGCAACTCAGCCCCGGATGTGGCCGTCGCCCAGCACCACGTATTTCTGGCTGGTCAGGCCTTCCAGGCCGACCGGACCGCGGGCGTGGATCTTGTCGGTGGAGATGCCGATTTCGGCGCCGAGGCCGTATTCGAAGCCGTCGGCGAAGCGGGTCGAGGCGTTGACCATGACGCTGGCCGAGTCGACCTCGCGCAGGAAGCGCCGGGCGCGGGTGTAGTTCTCGGTGACGATGGCATCGGTGTGCTGCGACCCGTGGGTGTTGATGTGCTCGATGGCATTGTCCAGGCCGTCCACCACCTTGATCGCGATGATCGGCGCCAGGAATTCCTCGTACCAGTCGGCTTCGGTCGCCTCCTTGAGCAGGGCGGCATCGACGCTGGCGGCCTTCAGGATGGCCATGGCCTCGGCGCAGCAGCGCATCTCGACTGAATGGGTTGCCAGCATGCGTCCGATGTCGGGTAGCAGTTCGGCGGCCCGGCTGCGCGCGACCAGCAGCGACTCGGTGGTGTTGCAGGTGCCATAACGCTGGGTCTTGGCGTTCTCGACGATTTTCACCGTCTTGGCCCGGTCGGCTGCGTCGTCCAGGTAGACATGGCAGTTGCCGTGCAGGTGCTTGATCATAGGCACCTTGGATTCGTTGATCAGGCGCTCGATCAGGCCCTTGCCGCCACGCGGCACGATGACGTCGACGAATTCACGCATCGTGATCAGCTCGGCCACGGCGGCGCGGTCGGTGGTCTCGATGACCTGCACCGCGGTGTCGGGCAGGCCGGCCTTGGCCAGGCCTTCCTTGACGCAGGCGGCGATGGCCTGGTTGGAGTGGATGGCTTCGGAGCCGCCGCGCAAGATGGCGGCGTTGCCCGATTTCAGGCACAGGCCGGCGGCATCGGCGGTCACGTTCGGCCGCGATTCATAGATGATGCCGATGACGCCGAGCGGCACCCGCATCTTGCCGACCTGGATGCCGGACGGCCGGTATTTAAGGTCGGTGATCTCGCCCACCGGGTCGGCCAGGGTGGCAATCTGCTCCAGGCCCTCGGCCATGCCGGCGACTGTTTTTTCGTTCAGGGTCAGGCGGTCGACCAGGGCCGGTTCCAGACCGGCGGCGCGGGCGGCGGCCAGATCGAGCGCATTGGCCGCGATCAGCTTGGCGGCGTCGCGCCGGATGGCGGCGGCGATGCCGAGCAAGGCCGCGTTCTTGACGTTGGTGTCGGCGGCGGCCATGGCGCGCGAGGCGGCACGGGCCTGGCGGCCGACGGTTTGCATGTACTGTTTAATATCCATAATTGAATCCATCGTTCAAAGTGGCCTTGCCCATCAGGCCCAGACCCAGTTGTTTCAGCATCACCCAGCCGTTTTCCCGCAGCAGGCCCTTGCTGGCCCGGTCGATCCGGCCGGCGGTGTGCAGGGCCGTGCCCAGATCGGCGAGCTTGATCTGCTTGAGCGCTCGCGCCACCAGCGGCTGGCGACTGTCCCAGACCCGGTTTTCCCGCATCAGGGCCGACAACGGCTCGCCGGCCTGCACGCCGTTGGCCAGGCGATGCAGGGTGCGCAGTTCCTGGCTCATCAGCCACAGGGCCAGGATCGGGGTTTCGCCTTCGGCTTCCAGTCCATCGATGATACGACAGTAACGCACCGCATCGCCTTTCAGGAAGGCCTCGGACAGGTCGCTGGCGTCATAGCGGGCGACGTCGGTCACCGCGTTGCGGGCGTCTTCCAGGCTCAATTCGCCGGGCGGCAGCAGCAGGGCGAGCTTTTCGATCTCCTGATGCGCGGCCAATAAATTGCCTTCGACCCGGCTGCCCAGAAAGGCCAGGGTTTCCCGATCCGCCTTCAGGCCGTGCCGGGCCAGCCGGGCGCCGATCCAGGCCGGTAACTGCTCCGGGGTCGGTGGTGTGATGTGGACCGCCACCCCGGCCTTTTCCAGTGCGCTGTACCACTTGGTCGCCTGCATGGCTCTGTCGGCGCGGGGCAGCAACAGCATCAGGATGGTGTCGGGTGGCGGCTGGTTGACCCAGGCTTCGAGAGTCTTGCCGCCTTCGACGCCGGCCTTGCCGGTCGGCAGGCGCAACTCGATCAGCTGACAGGAGGAGAACAGGGACAGCGAATCGAAGCTCGCCACCCAGGCGCCCCAGTTGAAACCGGTTTCAACCTGGAACGATTGCCGCTCGGCCACGCCTGCCTTGCGGGCGGCCTCACGCACCAGCGCGGCGGCCTCGTCGGTCAGCAGTGGCTCGTCGCCGCAGATGGCATAGACATTGGCCAGCCCTTTGCCCAGCGCACCGGGCAACTGTTCCGGACGGAGTTTCATGGCTTGTGAACGAAGACCAGCCTGCGCCCGATTTGCTGCAGCAGGTCCAGATTCATGTCGTGGCGCAAGGTGCTTTCCAGGGCGTCCGAGGCCAGCGCCAGATTGGGATTGTAGGAATAGTCGCGCACCTGCTGCAGCGCCGCAGGTGGCAGGACTTCTTCGCCGGCAGCGCCGCTGGCCGCGATGGTGACTTTGGTGGTCAGCCGGTATTCCTGCACCGTACCCGTGCTGGACAGCGTAAGAATGTCCTTGCTCTGGCTTTCGTCGCTCAGCTTGAGGATGACATCGGCCTTGTCCCGCTGGGTGGCCAGTTTGGATTGCTGGGCAAGTTGTTTGCTCAGCATGGCGCCTAGGGCGCTGCCCGGCGCGGCATCCACGTAGGCACTGTTGAACGGCAGCACGATCGGACCGCGCAATGCAAAGCCACAGCCGGCCAGCAGGGCCACGCCCAGAACCATCATCGTCTTCAATGCCACACGTCGCATGCCGTTCTCCTCAAACCACGATGTTGACCAGGCGGCCGGGCACCACCACCACCTTCTTGGCCGGCTTGCCTTCCATGTGTTTCTGCGCCTCGGGGCTGGCCAGGGCAATGGCCTCGATGGCCTCCTTGCTGGCGTCGACGGCCACCTTGAGCTTGCCGCGCAGCTTGCCGTTGACCTGCAGCATCAGTTCGACCTCGTTGCGGACCAGGGCGGACTCGTCGACCACCGGCCAGGGCGAGCCGACCATACAGGTGCCCGGCTTGAGCGCCTTGATCAGGATGCGGCAGATGTGCGGCACGATCGGCGCCAGCATCAGCACGATGGCTTCCTGCGCTTCCTGCTTGAGGCTGCGCGTCAGTGTGTCCTCACCCTCAAGCTTCGCCATGGCGTTCATCAGTTCCATGATCGCCGCAATGGCGGTGTTGAACTGTTTGCGCCGCTCGATGTCGTCGGTGACCTTGGCGATGGTCTGGTGCAGCTGGCGGCGGAAGTCCTGCAGGACTTCAGACAGCTCTCCGCCAGAGTAGGCGCTAACTTCACCCTGCTCGACGTGGTCATGGACCATCTTCCACAGGCGCTTGAGGAAGCGGTGCGCGCCCTCGACGCCGGCGTCAGACCATTCCAGAGACTGTTCCGGCGGGGCGGCGAACATCATGAACAGGCGGGCGGTGTCGGCGCCGTACTGGTCGATGATGGCCTGCGGGTCGACGCCATTGTTCTTCGACTTCGACATCTTCTCGGTGCCGCCGGCGATCACCGGCTTGCCGTCGGCCTTCAGGATATGGACGCCGTCGACTGTCTCCACGTCGGCCGGGTTGATCCATTGTTTCTTACCGTCGCCGAGGTCGCGGTAGTAGGTCTCGGCGATCACCATGCCTTGCGTCAGCAGGTTGGCGAACGGCTCGTCAGTACTTACCAACCCCTCGTCCCGCATCAGCTTGTGGAAGAAGCGGGCGTAGAGCAGGTGCAGGATGGCGTGTTCGATGCCGCCGATATACTGGTCGACGGGCAGCCAGTAGTTGGCGCGGCCGTCGAGCATGCCCTTGTCCAGATCGGGGCAGGCGTAGCGGGCGTAGTACCAGGACGACTCGACGAAGGTGTCCATGGTGTCGGTCTCGCGCTCGGCCTTGCCGCCGCACTTGGGGCAGGTGCATTCGTAGAACGAGGGCATCTTCTTGATCGGCGAGCCGACGTCGATCTTCACGTCCTCGGGCAACACGACCGGCAGCTGGTCTTCCGGTACCGGTACGTCGCCGCAAGTCGGGCAGTGGATGATCGGGATCGGGCAGCCCCAATAACGCTGGCGGCTGATGCCCCAGTCGCGCAGGCGGAAGGTGGTGCGCCGCTCGCCCAGGCCGAGGTTCTTCAGCACCAGGGCGATCTTTTCGATGGCGTCCTCGGAAGTCCGGCCGGAGAAATCGCCGGAATCGAACAGCACGCCCAGCTCGGTGTAGGCCGCCTGCAGCGGCAGGTCCAGCTCGGCATCGGCCGGCTTGATCACGGCCTTGATCGGCAGGGCATATTTCTGGGCGAAGGCGAAGTCGCGCTCGTCATGCGCCGGCACGGCCATCACGGCGCCCTCGCCGTAGCCCATCAGCACGTAGTTGGCGACGTAGACCGGCACCGGTTCGTTGGTGAACGGGTGGTAGACCTTGAGGCCGGTGTCCATGCCCTTC
>JARLJM010000137.1 GCA_031291185.1 Parasulfuritortus sp.
GACTACAGCCGCCTTGAAGTCTCGTCCCCCGGACTGGACCGTCCCTTGGTCAAGGATGCGGATTTCATCCGGTTCGCCGGCGAAAAGGCCCAGATCAAATTGCGTATGCCCATGGATGGCCGGAAGAAATTTGTCGGCAACTTAGCCGGTCTGCAAGACGGCCTGTTGAACCTGGAAACGGATACCGGTTTGGTGGCGATTCCCTTGATTGAAGTGGATTCGGCCCGTCTGGTGCCGAAGATTTAAGAACCCGGAGGGTGCGATGAGTCGGGAAGTACTGTTGTTGGCCGATGCGCTGGCGCGCGAAAAAAATGTGGATCTGGATGTGGTGTACGGCGCCATCGAGGCAGCTCTGGCCCATGCCACCAAAAAGGGTTATACCGAGGACGCCGATATCCGGGTTGAGATTGACCGCAAAACGGGCGTTTGCGATGCCTTCCGCCGTTGGGAAATATTGCCCGACGAGGCCGGCCTGGAGAACCCGGATCGCCAATATCTGCTGTTCGAGGCCAAGGAAATCAAACCTGACGCCGAGGTAGGCAGCTTCATCGAGGAGCCACTGGAGGCTGTGGAATTCGGCCGGATCGGCGCCCAGGCGGCCAAGCAGGCAATTCTGCAAAAGATTCGTGACGCCGAGCGCGAGCAAATCCTGAACGACTTCCTGGCGCGCGACGAAAAACTGGTATCCGGCACCATCAAGCGAATGGAACGCGGCAACGCCATCATCGAATCGGGGCGCATCGAAGGCCTGCTTGCCCGCGACCAGATGATCCCCAAGGAAAATCTGCGGATCGGCGACCGCGCCCGAGCCTACCTGATGCGGGTGGAACGTGGCGGCCGCGGCCCCCAGTTGATTCTGTCCCGCACCGCGAACGAATTCATCATGGAACTGTTCGCGCTGGAAGTGCCGGAAATCGCAGAAGGGCTGATCGAGATCAAGTCGGCTGCCCGCGACCCGGGCGTGCGCGCCAAGATCGCGGTCAAGTCCAACGACCAGCGCGTCGATCCCCAGGGCTCCTGCATCGGCGTGCGCGGTACCCGGGTCACCGCGGTCACCAACGAATTGAACGGCGAACGCGTCGACATCATCCTGTGGTCCCCCGAACCGGCCCAGTTCGTCATCAACTCCCTGGCGCCGGCCGAAGTGTCGAGCATCGTGGTCGACGAAGAAAAGCACAGCATGGACGTGGTGGTCGACGAGATGCAACTCGCCAACGCCATCGGTCGGGGCGGCCAGAACGTGCGCCTGGCTTCCGAACTGACCGGCTGGACCATCAACATCATGACCGAGTCCGAAGCAGCCGTGAAGAAAGAGGACGAGGTGTCCAGCATCCGTACTCTGTTCATGGAAAAGCTCGACATCGACCAAGATGTGGCCGACGTGCTGGTGGAGGAAGGCTTCTCCACCCTGGAAGAAATCGCCTACGTGCCGCTCAACGAGATGCTCGAGATCGAAGTCTTCGATGAGGACACGGTCAACGAATTGCGCTCGCGAGCCCGCGACTCTCTCCTGACGGCCGCCATCGCCCAGGAAGAAACCGTAGAAAAGGTTTCAACGGATCTCATGAGCGTCGAAGGCATGGATGCCGGCATGGCCTCGGAACTGGTGGCCAAAGACATAAAGACTGCAGAAGACCTGGCCGATCTGGCTGTCGATGAACTGGTTGATCTCACCGGCATAGCCGAAGATCGCGCCCAGGCACTGATCATGGCGGCTCGCGCCCCCTGGTTTGCCTGAGGACGCTTACGGAGTAAAGGTTGAGATGAACGTCGAACAATTCGCCAATGAACTGAAGGTTGCCCCTGCCTTATTGGTAGAGCAACTGCAAGCGGCCGGCGTGCCGGTCAATACGCAAACCGACACGCTGAGCGACCAGGACAAGACTCGCCTGCTCGACTATCTGCGCGACAAGCACGGTGCCTCGGCTCCAAAAACCAAGATCACACTAACCCGGAAACAGACGTCGGAAATCAAGACCGCCGACAGCACCACCGGTAAAACCCGCACCATTCAGGTGGAAGTACGCAAGAAGCGAGTGCTGGTCAAGCGGGAACCGACTGCCGTAGCAGAGCCCGTATCTGCGCCCATAGTCGAGGAAGCCGCTCCGGTCATGATCCCTGAACCGGAACCCGCTCCCATGCCGGAACCCGTGCAGGAGCCGGTCGCCCCCGAGGTCGTGGCGGAGACCACCACAACGGCACCAGCACCGATCATCGGCGAACAGGAACTCAAATCCCGCGAGCACGAGGCCAAACGTCATAGCCAACTGCGGGCCATGCAGGAAGCCGAGCTGAAGGCAAAACAGGACCGCGAGGCCCAGCGCAGACAGGCTCAGGAAGAAGCCCAGAAGGAAACCTTGGCCAAACCTGCTGTGGAGACGAAACCCGCCAGCGAAGCCAAACCGGCCGTCAAGCCGAAAGTGGACAAGGACAAGAGCGCCGCCAAAAAGGGCAAGACCGCGCAGGAAGAGGCCGCTGGCAAGAAGGGCGGGCTCAAAGTACGTGGCTCGCTGGAGTCCGAAAGCGGCTGGCGCTCACGCAAGGCCAGACACAAGTCAGATCATGGCCAAGCACAGTTTGCCCAGCCAACCGAACCCGTGATCAAGGAAGTTCTGGTTCCCGAAACCATCAGCGTGGCCGACCTGGCCCACAAGATGTCGGTCAAGGCGACCGAGGTCATCAAGGCGTTGATGAAAATGGGGTCCATGGTCACCATCAATCAGGTGCTGGACCAGGAAACCGCGATGATCGTGGTGGAAGAGCTTGGCCACGTAGCCAAGCCGGCGCCGACTGACAACCCCGAGTCCTACCTGGACGAAACGGAAGAACACAAGGCAGCCGAGCAGATTTCCCGCGCGCCCGTCGTTACCGTGATGGGTCACGTCGACCACGGCAAGACCTCGCTGCTCGACTACATCCGGACCGCCCGCGTGGCGGCCGGCGAAGCGGGCGGCATCACCCAGCACATCGGCGCCTACCACGTGGAAACTCCGCGCGGCATGGTCACCTTCCTGGACACTCCGGGTCACGAAGCCTTCACGGCCATGCGTGCCCGCGGCGCCAAGGCGACCGACATCGTGATCCTGGTAGTGGCGGCGGACGACGGCGTGATGCCGCAGACCCGCGAAGCCATCCACCACGCCAAGGCCGGCAAGGTGCCGATCGTGGTCGCCGTGAACAAGATCGACAAACCCGGCGCCAACCCGGAAAAGCTGCGCCAGGAACTGGCTGGCGAGCAGGTCGTTCCTGAAGAATGGGGCGGCGACACCATGTTCGTCGATGTTTCGGCCAAGACCGGCCAGGGCATCGACCAGTTGCTCGAAGCCGTCCTTCTTCAGGCTGAAGTGCTCGAACTCAAGGCACCGATCGACACCTTCGCCAAGGGCATCGTGATCGAATCCCGTCTGGACAAGGGCCGTGGCCCGGTCGCTACCGTGCTGGTTCAATCCGGTACATTGAAGCGTGGCGACATGATGTTGGCCGGTTCGGCCTTCGGCAAGGTACGCGCCATGCTGGACGAGAACGGCAACGCGATTCAAGAAGCCGGCCCGTCGATTCCGGTCGAGATCCAAGGCCTGTCCGAAGTGCCGTCGGCCGGCGAAGACGTGATGGTTCTGCCCGACGAGCGCAAGGCGCGTGAAATCGCCCTGTTCCGCCAAGGCAAGTTCCGCGACGTCAAACTGGCCAAGCAGCAGGCTGCCAAGCTGGAAACCATGTTCGAGCAGATGGGCGAGGGCGAGGTCAAGTCCCTGCCGTTGATCCTGAAAGCCGACGTGCAGGGCTCCTACGAAGGTCTGTCCCACGCCCTGGCCAAGCTGTCGACGCCGGAAGTGCGGGTCAACATCATCCACGCGGCGGTCGGCGCAGTGTCGGAATCCGACATCAACCTGGCCATCGCCTCGAACGCGGTCATCATCGCCTTCAACGTGCGCGCCGATGCCCTGGCGCGCAAGCTGGCCGAATCGGCCGCTGTCGACATCCGCTACTACAACATCATCTACGAAGCAGTGGATGACGTGAAGGCAGCTTTGGGCGGCCTGCTCTCCCCGGAGAAGAAGGAAAACATCATCGGTCTGGCCGAAATTCGCCAGGTGTTCCGCATCTCCAAGGTGGGTTCGGTAGCCGGCTGTATGGTTCTGGACGGCGTCATCAAGCGCAATGCCGGGGTCCGCGTGCTGCGCGACAACGTGGTCATCCATACCGGCGAACTCGAATCGCTCAAGCGCTTCAAGGACGACGTGAAGGAAGTGAAGTCCAACTTCGAATGCGGCCTCAACCTCAAGAATTTCAACGAGATCAACGAAGGCGATCAACTTGAGTTCTTCGAGGTCGTGGAAGTGGCACGGACACTTTGAGCATCCAGCCGGCGGCGAGACCCTCACCGTCGGCTGTGCACTGACAACATGCCCTCCGACTTCCCCCGTTCCCGCCGCGTCGCCGAACAAATCCGCCAGGAACTGGCGGATATCCTTTGGCGCGAGGTACAAGACCCGCGCGTCAAGGGCGTCACCCTGACCTCGGTCGAGGTCACCTCGGACCTTGAACACGCCAAGATCTGGTTCACCCTGATGACCGGTGAGGCGAAGGACGTGATCAAGGGCCTGCAAAGCGCCACCGGCTTCCTGCGGCGCGAACTGGCCCACCGCATGCGCTTGCGCCTGGTTCCCAGCCTGACCTTCCTTTACGACGAATCAGTGGCACGGGGTGTCCACCTGTCCAACCTTATCGACCAGGCCGTCGAAGAAGACAAGCGTCATCATCAGGACGATCCTGACGAGACGGACCGTTGATTCAAGACTGATGGCGAAGCGCAAGATCGACGGCGTCCTGCTTCTGGACAAGCCAGCAGGCATGTCATCCAACCAGGCCCTGCAAAAGTCACGCTGGCTGTTCCACGCTGAAAAGGCCGGCCACACCGGCACGCTGGACCCGTTCGCCACCGGCTTGTTGCCGCTCTGCTTCGGCGAAGCCACCAAGTTTTCCCAGTTCCTGCTGGATGCCGACAAGGTCTATCTGGCCGAGGTGGAACTGGGCGTACGCACCAGCACGGCCGACCCGGAAGGCGAGGTACTGGAAACCCGGCCGGTTACAGTCAGTCGAGCCGACGTAGAGCGCATTCTGCCCCGTTTCATGGGCGACATCATGCAGGTGCCGCCCATGCATTCTGCACTGAAACGCGACGGACGCCCCCTGTATGAATATGCCCGCAAGGGCATCGAGCTGGAACGCGAGGCGCGCTCAGTCGTGGTCTACAGCCTTGATTTGCTGTCCCTCGACGGCAACCGCCTGGTGATCCGGGTGCACTGCGGCAAGGGGCTCTACGTCCGCACCCTGGCCGAGGACATCGGCGCTGCGCTCGGCTGCGGTGCACACCTGCAGGCCTTGCGTCGGGAACAGGTGGGTCCATTCGACATTGATGACGCCATCACCCTCGCCAAACTGGAAGCCATGGCGCCCGAAGATCGGGATTCCGAGCTGGAACCGGCCGATTGCCTGGTCGATACCCTGCCCCGCCTGGACCTGGACATCGAAGCCGCTTGGCAGATCAATCATGGCCAGGCGATCTGGCGCACCGGCCTCGTGGTCGGCGAGTTGATGCGTATTTACGGTCCGGAAGGACAATTTCTGGGCATGGTCGAGGTCAACCAGGATGGTAAGGCCGCGCCCAAGCGGCTGTTGGCAAGCTGATTGCACCTCTATGAATTACTTGAGAAAACCCGCGCATAACGGGTAAAATCTCGCCTTTTACTAATTTGTTTTTGATCGGAGTCGTTCGAGATGGCTATTGAAACCGCGCAAAAGGCGCAAATCCTTAAAGATTTCCAACGTGCAGTTGGCGATACCGGGTCCCCGGAAGTCCAGGTGGCCTTGCTGACCGCCCGCATCAACGACCTGACCGGCCACTTCAAGGCCCACGTCAAGGATCACCACTCCCGCCGCGGCCTGCTCAAGATGGTGAGCCAGCGTCGTCGCCTGCTGGACTATCTGAAGTCCCGCAACGTGGATGCCTACCGCACCCTGATCGACCGCTTGGGCCTGCGCAAGTAATTGCTCCCGGTTTCAACGAATCCATCCATCAATAAAGACTGAGGTCAGCGTGAATCCTGTCAAGAAGACATTTCAATACGGCCGCCATCAGGTGACCCTGGAAACGGGCGAAATCGGCCGCCAGGCCGACGGCGCCGTAATGGTCAATATGGACGACACCGTGGTACTGGTTACCGTGGTCGCCAAGAACGAAGTCAAACCCGGACAGGATTTTTTCCCGCTGACGGTCGACTATCAGGAAAAGACTTACGCCGCGGGCCGCATCCCCGGTGGCTTCTTCAAGCGCGAAGGCAAGCCTTCCGAAAAGGAAACCCTCACCTCCCGCCTGATCGATCGCCCGATCCGTCCGCTGTTCCCGGATGGTTTCTTCAATGAAATCCAGGTCATCGCCACGGTGATGTCGCAGAATCCCGAAGTGGATGCCGACATTCCTGCCCTGATCGGCGCCTCCGCCGCCCTGATGCTGGCTGGCGTGCCGTTCAACGGCCCGGTTGGCGCAGCCCGCGTCGGCTACATCAATGGCCAGTACGTCCTCAACCCGACCAAGACCGAATTGCCGACCTCCGATCTGAATCTGGTCGTGGCGGGTACCGAAGATGCCGTACTGATGGTTGAATCCGAAGCCAACGTGCTGTCCGAAGAAGTCATGCTGGGCGCCGTGGTGTTTGGCCATGATCAAATGAAGGCGGCTATCGACGCCATCAACGATCTGGCCGACGAAGCCGGCAAGGACGCCTGGGACTGGGCTGCACCCGAGACCAAGACCGCGCTGCTCGACCAGATGAATGCCATCTGCGCCGACGACCTGTCCAAGGCCTACTCGATCAAGCAGAAGCAGGCCCGCATGACCGCTGTCGACGAAGTCCGCAACCGGGTCATGGCCGAGATGATCAAGGACGGGATGGACACGGTCCAGATCAACGAGATCAAGGACATGTTCCACGCCCTGGAAGCCAAGGTCGTACGCGGCCGCATCCTGGCCGGCGAACCCCGCATCGATGGTCGCGACACCCGCACCGTACGTCCGATCAGCATCCGCACCGGCGTATTGCCCCGCACTCACGGCTCCGCCCTGTTCACGCGCGGCGAAACCCAAGCCCTGGTGGTTGCCACCCTCGGCACCGGCCGCGACGAGCAGACCATCGACGCACTGGAAGGCTCCTATTCAGACCGTTTCATGCTGCACTACAACATGCCCCCGTACGCCACCGGCGAAACCGGCCGCGTCGGCACTCCGAAACGTCGCGAAATCGGCCATGGCCGCCTGGCCAAGCGCGCCCTGCTGGCCACGCTGCCGAGCAAGGAAGAATTCGGCTACACCGTGCGCGTCGTGTCCGAGATCACCGAATCGAACGGCTCCAGTTCGATGGCCTCCGTCTGCGGCGGTTCCCTGGCGCTAATGGATGCCGGCGTGCCGATGAAGAGCCACGTGGCCGGCATCGCCATGGGCCTGATCAAGGAAGGCAACCGCTTCGCGGTGCTGACCGACATCCTGGGTGATGAGGATCACCTCGGCGACATGGACTTCAAGGTGGCCGGCACGACCGAAGGCGTCACTGCCCTGCAGATGGACATCAAGATCGAAGGCATCACCAAGGAAATCATGCAGGTTGCGCTGACCCAGGCCCGCGAAGCCCGTCTGCACATCCTCGGCATCATGAACCAGGCCGAAGCCAAGCCGCACGAGATGAGCCAGTATGCACCGCGCATCATCTCCATGAAGATCAACCCGGACAAGATCCGCGACGTGATCGGCAAGGGTGGCGCGACCATCCGCGCCCTGACCGAGGAAACCGGCACCCAGATCGACATCGCCGAAGACGGTACGGTCAAGATCGCCTGCACCAGCAATGAGTCCGGCGAACTGGCCAAGAAGCGGATCGAAGATATCACCGCCGAGGTTGAAGTCGGTCGTGTCTATGACGGCACCGTGCTGAAGATTCTCGACTTTGGCGCGATTGTGAATGTGCTGCCAGGCAAGGATGGTCTGCTGCACATCTCCCAGATCGCCCATGAGCGCGTCAATGCCGTAGCCGATCACCTGAAGGAAGGTCAGGCGGTCAAGGTCAAGGTTCTGGAGACCGACGACAAGGGCCGGATGCGTCTGTCCATGAAGGCATTGCTTGAAGCGCCGGCTCCCGCCGCTGCGCCGCAACCCGCTGCAGAGTAAACAAGCTCAAACGGCAGGCTTCGGCCTGCTGCCTTGGACTTTGAGCGCCAACAAAAAGCCACGGTTTCCGTGGCTTTTTTGTTGGCGGCAAGGACGCGTCAGAACTCGTTGCGTATCCGCCTGTAACCCTTCACCAATTCACTGTTCGCCTGAGTAACGCTTTCCGAGAAACCGGCGGCATCCGCCGTCACCGGTTCGATATTGGCCAGTTCAGTATCTGAATGCACGTTACTGGTCGATGGAATGTAGAAACCAGGCGGTACATGGCAATGTTCCACTACCGAGTTGTGGCGCACCACGGAGCCGTCACCGACCACGCAATCGAACAACACCGAATTGAAACCGATGAACACCCGTGTGCCGACCTTGCAAGGGCCATGAACGATGGAGCGGTGGGCAATGGAGGAGTATTCACCGATTTCCACCAGCCCGCCTGCCTTGGAGTGGATGACCACTCCGTCCTGGATATTGGAGTGTGCTCCAATGATGATCGGCTCCATATCGCCATTCTCGTCCACTTCGTCGGCGCGAATCACGGCATACGGGCCGATGAATACATTCTCATGAACCACTATCTTGCCGCACAGAATGGCGGTGGGATCGACAAAAGCGGTGTCATGAACGACCGGAAGGTCGCCACTCGGGTTACGTCGAATCATGCTTCGGCCATCCTAGAAAATGACAAACGGTCAGGACACAACTGCATGCTGAATTCGCGATTCGGAAACCGCACTTTGGCTTGCAATACGGCATTTCGCGAAGGTCTGGTTGCTGCAGCCGGAACACACCGACTTGTCCAGCTGGTTGTAAAGGATGTCAATCGGACGGACACCGACCGGAAACACATTGTATTCCCGGATGTCGCGCATGAAGCCCCCCTTCTGCAGCAAAGCAGCCACATTTTCCTTCATCCGGTAGAAATACAGGCCACCGCCCTTTTTGCGCCAATGTCTGGCCTGCTCGGCCAGAAACTCGGCACCCGCCAGATCGACGAAATTAATACCATTGGCCAGAATCACCACATGTTTGAGTTCGGGCTCGCTCTCTTCCAGTTCCTGCATTTGCTGCTGCAGATGCGCGACGGCGCCGAAGAAGATGGAACCGTTGAGACGCATGAACCGTATCTGGGGACATTCAGGCTGATCATCGACCGGCATATAGTGATCGCTGGCCGGGTCTGCATCCGGCAATACGTTCTCCATGCTCGGCCGTGAAGTGCGGTACAGATAAAGAGCCAGGGACAAGGCAATGCCGAAAAATATGCCCTTTTCCAGATCGATCAGGGTGCCGATCAGGGTCACCCAGAGCACCACCGTTTCCTGACGGCTGATCTTGGGCAAAACGCTGATATGGTGCGTATCGATCAATCCCCAAGCGACCAGGAACAGTATGCCCGCCATGGCGGCAGTCGGCAGATACGCAGCCAGCGGAGCCACCAGCAGCAGAATCACCACCAGGAAGAGTGAGGCAAATACGGCCGCCAGCGGTGTTCGAGCGCCGGCCGCATAGTTGACGCCACTACGGTTGAATGAACCGGATGCGGCGTAGCTGGAGAAGAAACTGCCGAACAGGTTGGACAGGCCCTGGCCGATGAACTCCTGGTTGCCATCGATATGCTGACCAGAACGAGTCGCTACTGCGCGGGAAATCGAAACAGCCTCGGTCAATGCCAGCATGGTAATGATGAGCGAAGGGAACAGCATGGTCTGCAGGCCCTTGAAGGAGAAGTCGGGCATGGACAAGGGTGGCAAACCGGAAGGCAGCGCGCCAACCGTCTTGATATGGGTCATGGGCTGACCGAAATTCACGTTCAGCAAGGCCGCGAATACGCTACCCACCACCATGGCAACGATCATGTAGGGCACCTTGGGCAACCAGCGTTTCACGGCAATGCCGGTAAGCAGGGTCACTGCTGCCACGATGGTGACGTAGGGATTGATGTCGCCAATATGCTGCACGAACAAGGCCAGCGTCTGGAAGAACGGCGTACCGCGCGGGATATCCAGGCCGAAGAAGTTCTTGATCTGGCTACCGGCGATCAGCATCGCAGCACCAGCGGTGAACCCGATGACCACTGTGTGGGAGATGAAATTGACCAGTACCCCCATTCGCGCCAGGCCCAGTATCAACTGGAACAGGCCGGTCAGGAAGGTCATGGTCAATACCAAGCTGATGAACTCGGGCGAACCCGGCTGGGCATAAGGGCTGACCGACGCAAAGACCGCGATGGAAATCGCCGTCGTGGGTCCGGAAACCAGATGCCAGGAAGACCCGAACAATGCGGCAATAATGGCGGGAACCATCGCTGCGTACAGGCCGAACTCGGGCGGCAGGCCGGCAATGGTTGCAAATGCCACTGCCTGGGGCAGCACGATCATGGCGCCGGTGAGGCCCGCCATCGCATCGGCACGACCGGTGGTCTTGTCGACCATGGGCCACCAGCGGAGGAAGGGGAAAGCCTTGTAAACCCAGAGGGGACAACTGACGCGGGAGAGGGATAAAGTCTTTTGTGTCATAGTGGGCCTATTTTATTACAATCCGGGCTCGGATCAGGACCAAACTCGGCAGGAATCACCCCCAAGAATGCCCTTTTTTCATTATTCGGTCAAAGCCCCTCCATGCGCCTGCTGATCATCGAAGACAACCGCGACATCGCTGCCAACCTGATGGACTTCCTCGAAGTACGAGGCCATGTGGTGGATATGGCGGGCGACGGCGTGGGAGGACTGCATCTCGCCCTGACCCATGATTACGATGCCATCGTGCTGGATCTTATGCTGCCCGGGATGGATGGCCTGACCCTGTGCCGGAAACTGCGCAGCGAAGTGGAAAGGCATACACCCGTGCTCATGCTGACCGCACGTGATTCGCTCGACGACAAGATTCAGGGGCTGGAAGCCGGAGCGGATGATTATGTCGTCAAGCCCTTCGCCCTGCGCGAGGTGGAAACCCGACTGCGCACCATCGCCCGACGTGTCCTGCCACAGGGCCAGGCGCAAAA
>JARLJM010000138.1 GCA_031291185.1 Parasulfuritortus sp.
ACCGCCACCAGATGCAGCATCCAGGGCGGCACTTCGCTGGCCGACCGCGGCCGGCGCGTGCACAGGATGGCCCGCCGCTCACGCAGTATTTCGCTCTGCACGAACAGGTTGCTGAAGGCCGGGTGCAGGGCATCCGCGGCCGGCGGTGCGATGACCACTTCGGCGTAGCTGGTGACCTCGATCTCCCTGCGCTGGCGGCCGCGATTGGTGATGCGGACCCGGCGCAGCTCGATGTCGTCCTCGGGTGAGACCACGATATCGGTATGGGTCTCGAACTCGCCGCCATCCACCGTGTCGCGGCGACGGAACTCGGCCCGACCCTCGGAGAAGATCGCCTCGTAACTCTGCGCCGGCTTGAGCGTCGGCTGATGGGCGGTGGACCAGAACGCGCCGCTCTCGACGTCGCGGATGTAGCAGAAGCTGCCCCAGTTGTCGCAGGTGCCATCCTCGCGCCAGCGGGTCACGGCCAGATCCTTCCAGCGGCTGTAACCGCCGCCTGCATTGCTCACCATCACGTGGTAGCGGCCGTTCGACAGCAGCTGCACTTCCGGATTCGGCGTATCGGGGCTGTCGAACAGCCGGATCGGCATGTCTGCCGCCACCTGTGTCGCATGCACGGCGGTCAGCTGGGCGGTGTGCGAGAACAGGGCCGTGGCCTTGGGGATGCGTTCCTGAAGCAGCAGCATGATGGCCTGGAACAGCCGGTCCGACTCGAACCGCCGCTGCATCGGCCGATCCAGCAGCAGGTAGGCCAGGGCGAGCAGACTCATGCCCTGGTGATGGGCCATGAAAGCATGCACCACGGCATGCGATTGACCGCGACGCTGACGCGCCGGGGTGTAGTCGATCGCCTCGAAGAAGCCGAAGCGGCCCATGAAGCCCAGGTTCGCCAGCCGTTGCAGATTCAGGCAGGCCGCCTCCGGCGCCACCATCAGCGCCATCGCCGAGGCATAGGGCGCGACTACCAGGTCTTCGGCCAGTCCACGCTTGAGCCCCAGGCCCGGCACGCCGAAGGCGCGGTACTGGTAGTTGAGATGGACATCGACCGTGTTGTAGCCGGATTCCGACATCCCCCAGGGCACGCCGCGCTGGCCGCCATACTCTATCTGCCTCGCCACGGCGCCCTTGCAGGTCTGGTCGAGCAGGGTGTGGTCGTAGGTCGGCATGATCAGCAGCGGCATCAGGTATTCGAACATCGAACCGCTCCACGACAGCAGCACCGGTTCGCCGCCCGTGCCGGTCAGCAGACGGCCGAGGGCAAACCAGCTTTCCTGCGGCAACTGCCCCTGGGCAATCGCCACGAAGCTGCTCAGGCGCGCTTCGGAGGCCAGCAGGTCGTAGAAACTTGCATCGGCCCGGCGCTCGCTGACGTTGTAGCCGATGGTCAGCAGGTGACGCTGCCGGTCGTACAGGAAGTCGTATTCCATCCGGGCGAGTTCGCCCGCCTGCCCGGCCAGGCGTTCGATGGCCACCATTCTTTCCCGTGCGCGATCGCTTCCGGCGGCGGCCAGCTCGCGCAGGGTCGGGATCGTGTCCGATGCCGCGCCCTCGGAAAAACGGACCACCTCGTCGAGCGCCTCGCCGATTTGCCGGGCCAGCGTCTGCGCCCACAGGTTCGCCTCGCTTTCATGCCTGGCGTCCGGTTTGAGGTTCGGGCTGGCCGCGACCCTGATGACCAGCTCGGCGGCCACCTGCGCCAGCCGTTCCAGGGTCGAGCGCACAGCCGGGACCGTCTCCGGCGGCACGTCGGTCACCGCCCCGAGGGTCTTGCGGAAAGTCGCCAGGGCAGCCGCCGCCGTGCTGTCCACCGATTCGGCAAGCAGCCGGAAGGTGTCGCTCAGGCCATCGAACAGGCGTGCCGGCACGATCCGGTCATTGGCCAGCCCCAGCAGGCCCGCGCGCAAGGTCAGCAAGTGGCCGGCCAGGTTCCCGCTGTCCACGGTCGAGATATACAGAGGGGGCAGGGGCTGCAGCGTCTGGGTGTCATACCAGTTGTAGAAATGGCCCCGATGCCGCGCCAGCCCGGCCATGGTCAGCAGGGTGTTCTCGGTGCGTTCGACCAGTCGCCCGGCGGTGATATAGCCGAAATCGCAGGCGGCCAGATTAGCCAGCAATGCCAGGCCCATATTGGTCGGCGAGGTGCGATGGGCGACCGTAGCCGCGCGATATTCCTGGTAGTTGTCAGGCGGCAGCCAATGGTCTTCCGCGCTGACGAAGCTGTCGAAAAAAGCCCAGGTGCGGCGCGCCAGCAGGCGCAGGAACTCAGTCTGCTCGGCAGTCAGAACCGCCCTGGCGTGCGCCAGCGGACGGCTGAGCCACCAGGCAATGGCTGGCGAAAGCGCCCACAGCAGCAGAATCGGCGCGGCCAGCACGAGCAGGGCCGGCGTCGACAGCGCCAGATAGAGCGTCGTCACGCCAGCGAGGACAGGCGCGACCCACATGGTCCGGTAACCGGAGGCCAGATCGCCGCGCCGCGCCGATTCGCGCTCGGTATCAATCGAGGGATTCCATTCCAGCAGCCGGATGTGGCTCACGCCCATCCGCCAGAGGGTGCGGACGATGGCATCGAGCGTGAAAAAGGCCTCGTAGGGGAGGCAGGCCAGTTCGAACCCGACCTGGGTCAGGTGCCGGTAAACCGAGCCGGCAACGGCGGCCAGATGCTGCCTCAGAAACACTTCCCGGGGTTTGCGGAACAGATCGACCAGCGCGGAGACCAGGGCCGGAATGAGCAGGATGCCGAGCACGACCAGGGCCCAGAGCGGCGGCAGGAGGGTCCAGCTCAACAGCAACAGCAAGGTCAGTGCCGCCGGGATCAGGCTGCGGCGCAGGTTGTCGAACAGTTTCCACTGCGCCAGCATCGAGAGCGGATTCCGCTGCCGCGACGGGCCCGGAACCGGCACACGGCTGCGTAGCCAGGCGGCGAGCTGCCAGTCGCCGCGCAGCCAGCGATGACGGCGGCTGACGTCGGCGCCATAGCGGGCCGGGGTGTCCTCGTACAACTGGACATCGCTCAACAGGCCGGCCCGGGCGTAACAGCCTTCGAGCAGATCGTGGCTGAGGATGCGGTTCTCGGGGAAGCGTCCGCTCAAGGCCTGCTCGAAGGCATCGACGTCGTAGATGCCCTTGCCGATGAACGAGCCTTCGCCGAATGCGTCCTGATAAACATCGGAAATGGCGCGGGTATAGGGATCGATGCCCGGCTCGCCGCCATACAGGCGGGCATAGCGCGAGCGGTTGGTGCCCGGCAGGCTGATCGCCACCCGGGGTTGCAGGATGCCGTAACCTTCGGTGACCCGCTGCCGCACGGTGTCGTAGTGCGGATGGTTGAGCGGGTGGGCCATAACGCCGGCGAATTGTCGTGCCGCATCGCGCGGCAGATCGGTATCGGTATCCAGGGTGATGACGTACTTCACTTCGCCCAGCAACGCCGTGTCGCCGACCACGAGTGCGAACAGGCCTTCGCCGCGACCCCGCAGCAGCGCGTTCAGGTCGGCCAGCTTGCCCCGCTTGCGCTCGTAACCCATCCAGATTTTTTCCTGCGGGTTCCAGCGTCTCGGACGGTGCATCAGGAAAAACGAATCGCCTGCGGCACGGCTGTATTTGCGGTTCAGTGCATCGATTCCTGCCTTGGCCAATTCCAGCAAGCCCGCATCTTCGGCCAGCGATTCCTCATGCGCATCGCGAAAATCGGTCAACAGCGCGAAGTGCAGGCAATCGTCCCGGTTGGCCAGAAAGCGG
Organism: Parasulfuritortus sp.; assembly: GCA_031291185.1. GTDB lineage: Bacteria > Pseudomonadota > Gammaproteobacteria > Burkholderiales > Thiobacillaceae > Parasulfuritortus. The sequence goes on from JARLJM010000138.1 coordinate 3,739, forward strand.
ACTTCCAGCGCCTCGACCAGCGCCTCGATAGTCCGGGCGCCGGTGAGCATGGTCGGAACCACCACCAGGGTGCGCGATTGCGGCGGAATCGCCTCGGAGAAGTCCATCCTCGGCAACGGCCTGGGCGTTATCAGCAGGGTAACCAGCCAGTTGACCAGGGCCACTGCCAGCTGGCTGACCGCCAGCAAGGCGAGCAGGTCGATTGCAAGCCCGGCCCAGAGCGGCAGCGCGAGGCCGGGAATTTCGATCAACAAGGGCGCGGCAAGCATGACCATAAGCAGCGCGATGCCGCCCAGATAAGCGGACACAGGGGAGCGCCCCAGGGCCCGCTTCAATGCTTCGGCAGCGGGCAGACGAACCCTGGCCGCCTGCTCCAGTTCCGCCAGGCCTTTGTCGATCAGGTAGTAGCCGACATGCGACCTGCGGCTCCAGGGCTTGCCAATGCCGGCACAGGCCAGATCGACCGCCATGCGGGCCACTTCGCCTTCGGACAACGGACTCAGCCTGGCGATGCGTTCCGTGGCATGGCGATAGCGGTCGCGGCTGGCGAAATCCATCCGGCCATAGACGCCGTCCGGGTCATCCAGCAGCGTCTGCTCGACCACGCTCAGGGCCTCGACGAACGCGCGCCAGTCCATTGCGCCCAGCATCCGTAGACTGCCGATGCTGTTGCTAATGGAAACCTGATTACCGGCCTGACACTGGTTTTCCTGCTGCACCAGCTGTTCGATGGTCAGGCCCGATTCGGCCAGTTGCTGCTCGATCCAGGTCAGCGGCAAAGCCAGGGCAGGGCCGCGGCCCTGCAGGCGGCGTGCGAGTTCCGCGACGAAGGCGCTGGTCATAGGCGGATTCGAGCGCGCCATGTCCGCAATCACCAGGATCAGGTTTTTGGGATCGCGCTCCGCCGCCTCGATCATCCGGTCCGCCCAGGAAGCGGCCAGGTCGCGCTCGGTCCAGGCCGTCGCGACCCAGACCCCCACCCGGCGGATATTCTCGATGATGGCCAGGCGGAGCATGATCGGGATCGCCCACAACTCGCCCAGTTTCAGCGCCGTTACGGTCTGGTACGCGGCCACGAAGCGGCTGATCGTTTCGGCATCGACCCGGCCGTCGCCATGGGCAACGGCCTCCAGTGCAATGTCATACACGCGCGGCCGCCCGGTCGACTGGCCGCGTGCCAGGCGCGGCAATTCCAGGCTATAACCCTTGGGCAGATGCCGCTTGGCCGTGCCTATCTGCTCTTCGATGAGATAGAAGTTGTCGAGCAGCCACTCCCCGGCCGGCGTGATCCGTTGGCTCTCGGCCACCGCCGCCGCCAGCTGCTGACTGATCTCGACCAGGGTGTCTTCATTTTCTGCCAGCCGTGCCAGCAACTGGTCCGGGGCACGTCCGGACGCCAGGATGTGCGAAGCCGCAAGGGCCTTGCCGTGCAGTTCCATCTGATCGGCGCTGAACAACTCCGAGCGCAGCGGGGACGCTTCATCGGCCAGGTTGAGCGGCCAGCGGCGGCCCTGAAACCGCATTTTCAACTGCCGGACATATCCGGTGAATCGTGTGCCAGCGATCAAGTGAGTGCTCTTTTCCATTGTGTTCCTGGCCATGCCGATCGGGGGCTAATCGCCGAGCAACTCGGCCACCGGGGCGAGTCGTTCCACATGCTGGGTCACCACTTTCAGGATGACCGTGATCGGCATGCTCAGCAGCATCCCCCAGACGCCCCAGAGCCAGGTCCAGAACAGCAATGAAATGAAGATCGCCGCGGTGTTCATCCTGACGATCCGTCCGGTCATCCAGGTGGTCACGAAGACGCCGACGACGGTGGCGATGGCCAGGGGCGCGACGGCGATGAGGAGCGCAACGGGCAGTGCGTCGAACTGGATGAAGGCCGCCATTCCGATTCCGGCTGCGGTGATCGCCGGGCCGAAGTAAGGAATGATGTGGAGCAGTCCGGCCGCCACCGCCCAGGCGCCGGCGTTTTCGAGACCGATCATGCGCAGTGCGGCCCAGGTCAGCAGCCCGACCAGCACGTTGGTCGCGAGCAGCATGAACATGTAGCGCTGGATGGAGTTATTGATGTCGTCGAGGATGTGCACGGCGATCTTCTTGTTCGACATCGAAGGGCCGGTGATGCGCACCAGTTTTCTCCGATAGGTGTTGCCGGACAGCAGAAGGAAAAAGGTCAGGAAGAGCACCATGGCGGATTGACCGATCAGCCCTGCTGCATTCAAAGAGCCAGCCCAGAGGAAATTTCCAAGCCTGAAGCCTGGCGCCTCGATGACCACCCGAGTCGCCGCTTGCCTGGGGGCGAACGCCCCTTGACCCGCCGCCCGTTCAAACTCGCTTGCGGCGGCCTGCATCCTGCGCATGGTGCCGGACTGATCCTTGCCAAGGCCGGCGAGACTGCTCGACAGTTTGCCCGCGGCAATCGGCAACTGTTCCAGCACGGTCTGCATCTGCCCACGCAACGCGTACGTCCCAGCCACCAGCGCGAACACGGTTCCGACCATGACGATGCTGGCGCCCAGTACGCGCGGAATCCGGATGCGTTCCAGCCACGCGACCAGTGGATTCAGTGTGTAGGCAAACAGTATCCCGAGCAGAAGCGATATGACAAAGCCCTGGGCCCAGTCCAGCGCAAAGATCACCGCGAGGGTTGCCAGGATGGATAGCGCCAGTCCCTGTCCTGCGAGGGGGCCGGCGGTCTGAGGCTCGGCGTCCGAAGCGGTGCGGGTTCCTGTCGGAACGACTGATTCAGGAGATGCGATTTCCGCCATCGGGACTGACCTCTGGGTGAGTGATTAAGGCCCGTGAAATGGGTGAGCGGTGCAACCGTCCATCGGATTGGAAGGGGAGAAAAATGCCATGTCGGCAGCATGCGCCAGCGAGCAGGCGAAGTCTGTGCGATACCGTACATAGACAACGGGCTCCGTCGCCTGGAGCACTGACAGAGGACGTACATGACAGAAGGCCGCATCGTCGATGCGGCCTTCTGTCATTGCATGTAACGCAGCATTACTCGGTGATGTGCAACTCGACCCGACGGTTCTGGTAACGACCGGCCTTGGTGCTGTTGGTGGCGGCGAAATTGGTTTCACCGTAACCCTTGGTCGTCAGGCTATCCGCCGGAACGCCCTTGTCGACCAGATACGCCTTGACCGAGGCGGCGCGGCGCTCGGACAGCTTCACGTTGTAAGCCGCCGGACCGGTACTGTCGGTGTAACCGTCGATCTTGGTCGGCGGATAGCTGGCCGCCTTGAGGTCGTCAGCGGCCTGGTTCAGGATCGTGCCGGCCTGCGGTTGCAGTTTGGAGGAGTCGAACTTGAAATTGACGTCTTCCAGAACCAGCGGATGGCCCTTGGCCAGCACGGCCGCCGGGGCCGGTGTGGCGACCGGTTCCGGCGCAGGCGTGGCTGCAGGTTCAGGCGCCGCAGCCACGACCGGGGCCGGAGCGACATCAGCCACTACGGCAGGAGCCGGTGCGGGCACAGGACAGGGGACACCCAGAAGTTCCTTGCCCGGGCAGCCGATGGTCCGATAAAGCTGGTAGTCCGTGGTAAAGCCGGTCGGGCTGGCCGGGTTGGTGGGATTGTAGTAGGGCTGGACATCGCCCTGGGCGGCAGCGAGGCCGCTGTAAACCAGGGCCAACCCTAGAATACTCAGTGGGAGCGAGCGCATGGTGAATTCCTTTCTAATGTATTTTCAGAGGCCAGGCGGCCTCTGACGATCAACGTTTGATGCGGGAAATCTTCGTGCCTTCGATGCTGAGACTTGCCATCAGGCCCTGCTGGTCAAAGATGAAGGCATAGGCATCATCCTTCAGTGTCGAGGAGGACAGGTTCTTGGCAACGCCCTGATCGACCGCAACCACGGTCGGACCTACACCGACTTCCCAACCCTTGGTCTCGTTAAGATATTTGACGGCCTTGTTGTTCATCAGGAAGACGACGTAGCTGTAGGACTGGGCACCGGCCTGCCAACCCCAGGAGGCGGACACGGAATTGTAGTAACCGGAAACCTTCCCCTCCTTCATCAAGACGCCTTCGCCGTAACTACCGCCGAAAACCAGCCCGGCCTTGATGACCTTGGGGAAGACCAGGATTGCCTTGGCATTCTTTCCAATGCTTTCGGCAACCGGATTGGCCTTGTACAAGGTTTGCAGTGCCTGGGCGGAATCCTTGTCCAGATCCTCGGCGGTTGCTGCAGAGGCCTGGCTGCTGATCGCGCCGAGCGATAACGCGGCTACCGCGATGAACAGAAATTTGTGCAGTGTGGATCGTATAGTGGTCATTTTCATATCCTTTGGTAATGGTTCTGTAGCTGTTGTCGATCTGGAGCTTTGGCTATTGGCCTGAAGCCGAGTGTTGCGACCCGTAATCAGGAAGTCGGGCTGCCACCTCGGGCACAGAATGAACGCATGAGCATGAATTGTCGGTGCGCTATCGCACACAGGATGAAACCCTGTTCAGCAGTACCGGCTTTGGACGCAGCATGAATGACGACTCATGGTCTGGTGTTCACCTTAACGAGAGGGTCCATACCCTTGATCGCCACGGCGATCGTTCCGGTTCCCGTCGCGGCCCTGGTCGTGACCCATACCCCTGCCATCACGGTGCTGCTGCTGATAGCGCGGAACGTAGTCATGCTTGTACCAGCTGTCCCGGACAAAGAGCACGCGCTCGCCGCAGGCGTTGTATTCATGGCAATGCTTGCGCCAGTTTCTGGCGTGGCTCGGGGGTACGCGCAAGTAGATCGGCGGCCGATCGCCCGCTACGTGTTCGACCATCACCGGCTGGCGATAGAGCACCTGCGGCTGGGGAAAATCGCCGACGTCGAGTCGGCCATAGAAGCCAGGTTGGCCGATACTGATGGACGCGCCGACATCGGCCGCGAACAAGGGAGTTGCGGTCAGGGCCAGTGCGGCCGCGAATAGCAAACGTTTCATGTTGTGTCTCCTGTTGTGAAGTAGGGTCAAGGCGTTGCCGGAGCGGGTTCGGTCACGCTGCCGCCGTCGCTTTCCCAATCGGCCAGTGCCGTCTTCCGCGGGCTCTTTTTCCTGTCGCGCAGACGCTCGACCATGAGCGAAACCAGGGACGAGGATTCCGCACTGCCGGTGACCGGCGAGTACGACGGGGCATAGCGCTTCGGGCTCACCGTGATTGAGCGACCTTCGGCAAATGGCAGTTTCGGCATCAGTGCGTTGCCTCCGGACGGTCGTCCTGGTTATGTGCTTCGAACCGCCGGACCTGCAGCTCGGCTTCGTCCCTGGTAACACCGTAAAGCCGCTGCAGTGTGCCCGCCAGTTCGTCGCGCCTGCCGGCGATCTCATCGATGTGATCGTCGGTGAGCTTGCCCCACTCGGCCTTTACCTTGCCCTTGAAGTGTTTCCAGTTGCCTTGAACAATGTCCCAGTTCATTTCTGATTCCTTCCAATCCAGCACCGACCGGCGAAATTGCCGGTCGGGCATCCGTTGCCTCCACTGACGCCGGAACCGAACGCACCTGGCGAATCAGCCGGCTGCATTGCGGGTGGAAACACGGAATGAGGTACGAGCTTATTCGCACGCGGCGAGGTCTGTCTGTGCGCTGGTGAACATAGCGCGCAATCAGGCGAAAGACGGGCGTAATGCAGGCAACCGCCACCATCAGGGCCGCCAGCACGTGGCCCTGATGTTCAGACCGCGCTGCCGAAGCCCTTGTCCTGGGTGCCGCCAGGCGGCTGCAGTCCGGCAAGCAGGCAACCCTGAGCCAGAGGCCCCTTGGGGAACAGTGTGTAGAGATGCTTGATGCCGCCCTCGGAATGGAAATGCTCATCGAGTGCGTCATGCAGTTCGCGCACGTTTATCGTGGGTTCCTCATGGCGGGCATAGAACTCCTGCAACACACGCACGACTTGCCAGTATTCCTCGGTCAGCGTCAGACCTTCCGCGCGGGCCGATTCCTCGGCACTTTCACGGGACCAGTCGCTCGGCGCATAGGGAAAATCCGGGATGGGTGGTGTTTCGTAGCCAGGACGAACGAAATCCTGCGTGACATTGTTCATGGTCATTCTCCGGTTGTTCGAAAATAGTCAGGCATGCGAGAAAGTCCGCGCTCAGTAATTCCGATCTGATTCTGCCTCTCCGAGGATGGCGGCTCATGTCAGCCATGTCCTTGGTGCATGGTTGCCCAATCAAGTGCTGCCGTCTGTACGACAACGCACACAGAACCCAATCCTCTATTTCCTGCGGGGCACCGATCAGCGTTCAGCGGCTACGCCATTTTCAATCCGCTGCCATGAGAAAACGGCTTGCATGTCAGGAGACCATGCAAGCCGTCTGGCCTTGGCACTTCAATACAGGCTTAGCCTGATTGAGATTTACCGGGTGGAGTTGGCGCTCGTGCTGCCTTCCGGAAATATGATTTCTACGCGACGGTTCAATTGACGCCCGGTGGCAGAGTCGTTGGTGGCAACCGGTGACGATTCACCCAGGCCACGCGCCGTGATCCGGTCACTGCTGATGCCCATGTCGACCAAGGCATTCTTGACCGCATCGGCCCGGCGCTCCGACAAAGCCTGGTTATGGCTCTCGCTACCCCGGCTGTCGGTGTTTCCTTCGATGATGACATTGCGTTGCGGATATTTGGACATAAACTCAGCCAGCTTTCTGGCATTGTTGATCCCGCCAGCCGACAGGCTGGCCTGGTCGGTATTGAATAAAACGTCACCCAGCGTAACCACCATGCCCCGATCTGTTTTCCTGGCGTGCAACGCTTTCAGTTGCTCATCCTGCTGATCGATCAAGGCCTGATCCTGTGCCGCTTTGGCCTCTGCTGTCGTCAATGCGGCATCCTTGCGATCACCTTCTTGCTGGGAGAGCGCCAACTGTGTCTTGGCTTCTTCTGTCCTGGCACTTTCAGTTTTCAGTTCGGCAGCGCGTTGATCTGCGGTTTGCTGGGCGGCATCCGCCTCGGCGGTCCTCGCCTGGAGACGTACCTGGTTACGTTCCGCACCAATGTTGGCCACTTCCTGTTCAGCGTTCTTTTGTTTGGCGACTTCCTCTGCGATGGCCACTTTCTGCTTGGCAATGTAGGCCAGCTGATCTACTGTGGCGGCATCATCGCCCTTGGCCGATGCCGCTTGCGCCTTGCTCACGGCGTTACCGGCGTCCTGCAATTCAAGGGGGGCCAGCTTGGTGACCTGAGGGTTGGTACGGGCACTCTCGTAATTGCTGGTCGCCGTGGCAAGTGTCGGATTGGTCCTGGGCATCGAACTGCAGCCTGCCAATACAGCAACCGCGATCAGGCTCAAGGGAAAAAAGCGATTCTTCAACATGGTTGACTCCAATCTTGATTATTGTTGTTTGCGGTCGAGTTCATTACGCAGTACCTGCACATCGGCTTTGACGGTCTCAGCGGCTTTCTGGGCCTTGGCCGAGCGCGCGGTGGCCGCGGCAAGTTTGGCGTCGACTTCAGCACGTTCCGCCATGGCACGGGCCTGTTCATAGTTTTCTGCCGCCATGGCCTTTTCGGCACCGTTCAACTCTTCCATTGCGGCCTTGAGCTGGACCGGAGCATATTCGTTGCCGCCCGCGCTCATCGCATTGTTGACCTCGACTTTAGCCACGGCCATTTGAGCGGTGGGCGCCGGGGTGCTTGCACAACCCGCCATCAACAACGTTACAGCGAAAGCCAGACCGATCCGTTGCAAGCCAGTAATCAATTCAGGGGGAGTGTTATTTTTCGACATCATTCTTTCCTTATAAGGCGTTAAGACGAAATTCTTCAGAGCAAGAACTCATCCTGAAAATACAAAATTGCATGGTGCTTACTGAGGGCTGGATTGTTCAGCCAAGCCCACCTCCTGCTCATCTGCATTGATCACTTCGGCGAGAGGTGGAACTTTTCCCGCATTGTTGGCAGCGGTTAACCGACTCTGCGCAGCATGGAGCGTATCGGGACTCCGGGTGACTGTCTGGACGGTAGCGTACATAACAGGCCGGCTCGGTTTGGCAGTCGCGGCCGTTCATATGTGCGATGACATAACGACTCTTTCCAGCGTTGCCAGCCCGTTATGTCACCCGCATTGACTATGGCAATCAGGGAGGATGGATCAGACCCCAGGCGCTTCCTTCATCAACTGTTGACCGAGGAATGAATGAGCAAATCTCGCGACTGGAAGTCAGGCCGTGCAGTTCAAAATACGGCTTCGGGCTGATCGACAGATTCGTGGTAATCGACTGCGTCGGCTTCGGTGTTCTTCAGGATATCCTTCGCCCTGGAGGCATCTTCAGGAGTTCCATGCGCGATCAATGCGAACTTCCCCGCCCCGATCGCCGACTCATAGGCAAGTACGCTGTTCTTTGGAATTCCGATGCTGAACAGCCCAGCCCCCAAGGCGTTTAGCCCGCCTACAAGGGTCGCCCCTTCCAGGCCGCCCACAATCGTGGAGACCAAAGGACCGGCAATCAACAGCGGCCCCATGCCTGGAACCCAGAAGAAGGCCGAACCGAACAGCACGCCCCAGATGCCGCCCCAGAACGCCCCCATCTTGCCCCAGTACTTCATGCGATCGCCGGCATTGTAATAACCGACGACATGCTCCTCGGTGTGATAGTCGCGCCCGACGATTGAAAGCTGTTTCATGTCGAAGCCGGCCTTCTGCAGCTCCTTCACGGCCTGCTCGGCGTGCGTGTGTGATTTGAACAGTGCGACAACCGTATTGCGTTTTTGTGTACCTGAATTCATCGTGATTGCTCCAGTTTGCGTGGGATTTGAATCGGGTTTTCGGTAGTGCGCCAGACAGCTTTGGCCGCGATCAACGCAACGCCGCCGTCGATATGACTCGGCTGCGAAATCACCCTATCCGCAGATTCCGATTTATTCCGTGCGGTAGCACACGCACTTGTCTGGGCAACCGTTCGCGGAACGCTTCGGAGCAGAACCTGGCAAGTGCGCGATCAC
>JARLJM010000139.1 GCA_031291185.1 Parasulfuritortus sp.
CATCTGGTGGGTGCTGAGGGGTTCGAACCCCCGACATTCGCCTTGTAAGGGCGACGCTCTACCAGCTGAGCTAAGCACCCGGAAGGATGCTCAGTTTACAGCATCCTTAAGGCCCTTTCCAGCTCGGAACTTCGGCATTTGAGCGGCCTTGATCTTGATGCTGGCACCTGTTTGAGGGTTGCGACCACTTCGAGCAGCGCGCTTTCCAACATAAAAGGTACCGAACCCTACCAGAGTCACCATATCACCCTTTTTCATAGCTTTCTTGATGGCATCCATGGCGCCATCCAATGCACGCCCTGCTGCAGCCTTGGAGATGTCTGCGGATACAGCGATGGCATCGATCAATTCTGATTTGTTCACGCAAACCCCTTTAACTATGGATTTAAGATGTAGTGTGCGACGGTATGCACAGCCCTGAGTTTTATAGCAACCTGTCAAATGAGGGGCAAGCACAAGTTCTGCGCTCAACCCCCATCAATGTTTGATTACTACCGGGGTTTCTTCCGGCTTTGCAGCCGTGGCTGTAGCTTCCTGAGTATCCTCGGTTAAAGGCTGTGGTTTGCTCTCAAGCGCAAAATCCAGAACCTGCTCGATCCACTTGACTGGCTGGATGTCCAGGCGGTTCTTGATATTGTCTGGAATGTCGACCAGATCCTTGACGTTACCTTCAGGGATCAGCACGGTCTTGATTCCACCCCTATGTGCCGCCAAGAGTTTTTCCTTCAACCCGCCAATAGGCAGTACCTCTCCACGCAGCGTGATTTCGCCGGTCATGGCGACATCGCAGCGGACTGGGATGCCGGCAAAAACCGATACCATCGCCGTGGTCAGGGCAATACCGGCGGACGGGCCGTCCTTGGGTGTCGCTCCCTCGGGAAGGTGAATGTGCATATCGTTCTTTTCGAACTTGTCGTTGCTGATGCCAAGTTGCCGCGCGCGACTACGGACCACGGTACGAGCGGCTTCGATTGACTCTTTCATTACATCGCCCAGTTGACCGGTACGGATGATGGCGCCCTTGCCCGACATGATCGATGCTTCGATGGTCAGCAGTTCACCGCCCACCTCAGTCCAAGCCAGGCCGGTTACTTGACCCACCTGATTGTTCATCTCGGCTAGGCCGTAGGTATAACGGCGTACGCCCAAGTATTTGTCGAGATTCTTCGGTGTAACGCTGATCTTACCCTTTACCGTCTTGAGGGTGTGGGCAGTGACAGCCTTGCGGCAAATCTTGGCGACTTCACGCTCCAGACTGCGCACTCCAGCCTCTCGAGTGAAATAGCGGACAATGTCGCGCAACGCTGCATCGCTGACCGAAAGCTCACCTTCCGCCAGACCGTTGGTCTGCATCTGCTTGGGCAGAAGGTAACGGGTAGCGATATTGATCTTTTCGTCTTCGGTATAGCCAGCCAGGCGGATGACTTCCATCCGGTCCAGCAATGGCGCAGGGATGTTCAGATTGTTGGCCGTGGCCACGAACATGACGTCGGATAGATCGAACTCGACCTCGACGTAATGATCCTGGAAAGTGTGATTCTGCTCGGGATCGAGTACTTCCAGAAGCGCCGACGAAGGATCGCCACGGAAGTCCTGCCCAAGCTTGTCGACTTCATCCAGGAGAAACATGGGATTGCGTACGCCAACCTTGGTCATGCTTTGCAGAATCTTGCCCGGCAATGAACCGATGTAGGTGCGGCGATGGCCACGAATTTCGGCCTCATCCCGAACCCCCCCCAAGGCCATGCGCACATATTTGCGGTTGGTGGCGCGGGCGATGGACTGGCCTAGCGAGGTCTTGCCCACGCCGGGCGGTCCGACTAGACACAGAATCGGGGCCTTGAGTTTGTCAACACGCTGCTGCACGGCGAGATATTCGACAATCCGTTCCTTTACCTTCTCCAGACCATAGTGGTCCTGGTCGAGGATTTCCCCTGCTTTGGCCAGGTCCTTGCTGACCTTGGTCTTCTTTTTCCAAGGCAGGCCGACCAAGGTGTCGATGTAGGTACGCACCACGGTTGCCTCAGCCGACATGGGTGACATCATGCGAAGTTTCTTCAACTCAGCTTCGGCCTTCTTGACGGCTTCCTTGGACATATGCGCCGCTTTGATGCGCTTGTCCAGTTCGTCCAGTTCGGCGCCTTCTTCGATTTCGCCCAGTTCCTTCTGGATCGCCTTGACCTGCTCGTTCAGGTAGTACTCGCGCTGGCTCTTTTCCATCTGACGCTTGACGCGACCACGGATGCGCTTTTCAACCTGAAGGATGTCGATTTCGGTTTCCAGGAAACCCATCAGATGGTCCAGGCGTCCCTTGAGTTCGAAGATTTCCAGGATGGCCTGCTTTTGCTCCAGTTTCAGAGGCAGATGAGCGGCAATGGTATCGGCCATGCGGCCAGCATCGTCGATGCCGGCCAGCGAGGCCAGGATCTCGGGCGGGATCTTCTTGTTCAGCTTGACGTAGTTGTCGAACTGGGTGATCAGGGCACGGCGCATGGCTTCCAGCTCGCTGCCCAGCTCGAGATTTTCTTCGATCGGTTCGGCGTGGCCGGTGAAATGGGTCTGGTCGTCGATGAACTCGGTGACACGCACACGCTGGGTTCCCTCGACCAGGACCTTGACTGTGCCATCCGGCAGCTTGAGCATCTGCAGGATGCTGGCCACGGTACCGACTTCATACAGATCATCGAAGGTGGGCTCGTCCTTGGCGGCCGATTTCTGTGCCACCAGCAGAATTTGTTTGCCGGCTTCCATGGCATTTTCCAATGCCTTGATCGACTTCGGACGCCCCACGAACAGAGGAATGACCATGTGAGGAAAGACCACCACGTCGCGCAGTGGCAACAGGGGCAGATTGACGGGTATGGTGAATTGCACGTTTGAGCTCATGATCTCACTCTGGCAGAAAGCCAAGTTTCAATGAAGGCTATATTACGGCGCCGGGCGGTATTTCAACCCGGCGCGAACAAGGGTTTTCAGCCCGCCTGGGCCGACTGTTTGGCCTGGTCGGAATACATCAGCAGGGGTTTGCCCTCACCGGAAATACCCTTTTCATCAAGAACAACCTTCTGCAAATCCTTCAGACTCGGCAGATCGAACATGATATCCAACAGTGAATGCTCGATGATGGAACGCAAACCACGCGCACCTGTCTTGCGCTTGATGGCTGCCTTGGCGATGGCCAGCAATGCCTCCTCGCGGAACTCCAGTTCGACCCCTTCCATCTTGAACAGTTTCTGGAACTGCTTGACCAGAGCGTTCTTGGGTTCGGTCAGGATCTGCGTTAGCGCCTTCTCGTCCAGTTCTTCCAGGGTCGCGATAACCGGCAGACGACCAACGAACTCCGGAATCAGGCCATATTTGATCAGGTCTTCCGGCTCCACCATCTTGAAGACTTCGCCAACATCCTTGCGGTTGTCCTTGCTCTTCACCTCGGCGCCGAAACCGATGCCGGACTTCTCGGTACGGTTGCGGATCACCTTCTCCAGACCGCTGAATGCGCCACCGACAATGAACAGGATATTGGTGGTATCGACCTGGATATATTCCTGATTGGGATGCTTGCGGCCACCCTGAGGCGGGATCGAAGCGGTCGTGCCCTCGATCAGCTTGAGCAGGGCTTGTTGCACGCCTTCACCCGAAACATCGCGTGTAATTGATGGGTTGTCCGACTTGCGGGAAATCTTGTCGATTTCATCGATGTAGACGATGCCATGCTTGGCCTTTTCCACATCGTAATCGCACTTCTGCAACAACTTCTGGATGATGTTCTCGACATCCTCACCGACGTAGCCGGCTTCGGTCAGGGTCGTAGCATCAGCCATGACAAAGGGGACATTGAGTAACCGGGCCAGGGTCTGGGCCAGCAAGGTCTTGCCGGAACCAGTCGGGCCTATCAGCAGAATGTTGCTCTTGGACAATTCGACATCATCGTCCTTGCCGAGACTGGGGTAACGCAAACGCTTGTAATGGTTGTACACGGCGACAGCCAAAGCGCGTTTGGCCTTGATCTGACCAATCACGTACTGGTCCAAAGTGTCGCGAATTTCCATCGGCGTAGGCAGATGGTCCGCCTCGTCCTTGCCACCGGCCGCGTTCTGCACTTCCTCGCGGATGATGTCGTTGCAGAGCTCCACACACTCATCGCAAATAAAGACCGAGGGGCCGGCAATCAGCTTGCGCACTTCATGCTGACTCTTGCCGCAGAAGGAGCAGTAAAGGAGTTTCTCGTTTTCTTGCTTGTCAGCCATGTTGCCGTCCCAAATACCTGAATGATTAAGTCAAGTTTATACAGCGTCGTCGCGTTTGGCCAGCACCTTGTCGACTATTCCATAGTTGACCGCATCGTCAGCGCTCAAGAAATAGTCGCGGTCGGTATCGCGCTCGATCACCTCAAGCGGCTGGCCGGTATGCTTGGCCATCAAGCCATTCAATTTTTCACGCAAATAGAGGATTTCCTTGGCATGAATCTCGATGTCCGAGGCCTGACCCTGGAAACCGCCCAGCGGCTGATGGATCATGACCCGTGAATTGGGCAGACAGAAACGCTTGCCCTTGGCGCCGGCGCCAAGCAGGAAAGCGCCCATGCTGGCAGCCTGACCCAGACAAAGCGTCGACACATCCGGTTTGATGAACTGCATCGTGTCATAGATGCTCATGCCGGCCGTGACCGAACCGCCCGGTGAATTGATGTAGAAGTAGATGTCCTTGTCGGGGTTTTCCGATTCCAGGAACAGAAACTGGGCTACTACCAGATTGGCAGTTGCGTCATTGACCGGTCCGACAAGAAAGACCACGCGCTCCTTGAGCAGGCGGGAATAGATGTCGTAAGACCGTTCGCCGCGCCCGCTCTGCTCGACCACCATGGGGATGTAGCCCAGCATGGAAGGTTCGGGCATTGAGGCATTAAATTGTTTGCTGAACATCAGGCTTTCCCCATGAGTTGTTCAAGAGTGGTGGGCTCATCCGTGACCTGGGCGCGTTCCAGAATCATATCAACCACGTTATCTTCGACTACCATGGCCTTGGCTTCCTGCAGCCGCGCCTTGTCTTGATAGTACCACGCCACCACCTCGGCTGGATTCTCGTAGCTCTGGGCGAACTCCTCGACCAGTTTGCGCACCTTAGCCTCGTCTGCCTGGACGTTGTTGGAGGCAGCAAAACCATTGAGCATCAGGCTGATCGACACCCGGCGCTTGGCTTGGGTATCGAACACTTCGTCACTCATCCGGATGTCCTGTTCCTTCATGCCGCGGGCCTTCAGATCGGAGACTGCGCGCTCCAGCATGCTCTGCCGCTCCATGGCCACCAAACCTTTGGGGACATCGAACGGGGTTACGGCCAGCATACCGTCCAGCACCTGTTCCTTGACCTTGGTCTGGATCCTGCGCTTGGCTTCGCGGCGCAGGTTTTCGGCGACTTCTTCACGCAATTTCGCAACGCCACCTTCATAGATTCCGAGAAACTTGGCGAACTCGTCGTCCACATCCGGCAAATGTGCCTCATGGACCGATTTCACCACGGCAGTAAAGGTTGCGGTCTTGCCGGCCAGTTCCTTGGCGAAGTAATCAGCCGGAAAGGTCACGTCAAAGGTCTTGCTCTCGCCCGCCTTCAGGCCCGTCAGGCTACCCTCGAAGTCAGGCAAGGTACGACCTTCGCCCAGAACCAAGGGAAAATCCTTGGCCTCGCCGCCTTGAAACGGCTGTCCGTCGATCGTGCCGGTGTAATCAATATGGACACGATCGCCGTTCTGTGCGGAACGATCGACATTGTGGAAATGAATGCGTTGCTTGCGCAGGACGTCGAGGGTGCGATCAACGTCGGCATCCGAGACGTCAACTGTCGGGCGGGTAACTTTGATCTGGCTGACATCACCTACGGTAATGACCGGGAAAATTTCGAACGTGGCAGTAAACGTGTCCGCACCGGCAGGAGCAAACTGGGGATAGCCAGCCACATCCAGTTTATTGGCCTGTACCGCTTCCACGAAGCGGCCCTGCAGGGCGTCGCCCATGACTTCGTTGCGAACCTCCGCGCCGTAGCGCGAGGCCACCACTTTCTGGGGGGCCTTGCCTGGACGGAAACCATCCAGTTTCACGTTTCTGGCCAGTTTTTGCAGGCGCTTGCCTATTTCGGATTCGATCTCGGCGGGATTCAGGCTGAGCGTTACGCGGCGCTCAAGGCCTTCCAGGGTTTCTACGGTTGCAGACATCTCGGTTCCTTGTTGGATTGCTAAACTCTGGTGCGAAAGGGGGGACTCGAACCCCCACAGGTTTCCCCGCTGGAACCTAAATCCAGTGCGTCTACCAATTCCGCCACTTTCGCTAAAACGCTGGAGTGTAATATAGCGTCTCTCAACTGTCAGCCGCGTATCACTAGCCTGCACCGATAACCTCATGATCTGCAATGACCAATCAAATTAGCACCCTGATCAACGCCGGGCATTACGAAAATTTCCCGGTCGCTTCCATTTTCCTACCTCGTCGCCTGCGCGGCCCAGTGCGGACAATCTATGCCTTTGCCCGCGCCGCCGACGACATCGCCGACGAAGGTGATTTCACCCCGGCTGAACGACTGGCCGGGCTTCAACAATTTCGTAGCAATTTGCATGCCCTAGAACAAGGCAACATTCCCGATCAACCTATATTCAAGGGCTTGGCTGTAACAATTCAGGGCTACAACCTACCCTTTGCCCCCTTCCACGACCTTCTCGACGCCTTCAGCCAGGACGTAGAGAAGACGCGATACGCCAATTTCGGCGAAGTCGTGGCGTATTGTCGGAAATCCGCCAACCCGATTGGCCGCTTGCTGCTCATGCTCTATGGCGACAACGATCAAAAGCATCAGGCCTGGTCCGATGGTGTCTGCTCAGCCCTGCAACTGATCAATTTCCTGCAGGATGTGGCCGTGGACTACAAAAAGGGCCGCATCTATCTGCCCCAGGATGAGATGGCAAAGTTCGGGGTCAGCGAACGCCAGATTGCCGAAGGTCGTGTCGATGCACTGTGGCAGCAATTCATGAAGACCCAGATCGAACGCGCCCGCCGTATGCTGGTGGCCGGCGCCCCATTGGGACTGGCTCTAAGAGGCCGTATTGGCCTGGAAATGCGGCTCATCGTACTTGGCGGCAGCCGCATTCTTGAAAAACTGCACGATAGCCGTGGCGACATGTTCAAACACCGCCCCGTATTGGGCCTGGCTGACTGGGTCTACATGCTGCGCCACGCACTATGGCCGGCAAAAAGGCGTACTGACTCGCAAAGCGGCTGCAACAGTTGCGGCTCGAAATCCGGGTGCGACCGGTGACTCCTCAGCAATACTGCCAGGACAAGGCAGCGTCCAGCGGATCAAGCTTCTATTACAGCTTTCTGTTCCTTCCCCGTCTCAAGCGGGAAGCCATCACCGCCTTCTATGCTTTCTGCCGCGAAGTCGATGACGTAGTCGATGAATGCCATGAACCTATCGTGGCGCGGGCCAAGCTTGACTGGTGGCGGGCCGAACTGGACCGGCTTTATGCAGGCCAGCCCAGCCATCCGGTCAGCCAGGCCCTGCTTCCTGCCATTGCAGCCTTCCCCATTGCCCACGAGCAACTTGAAGAAATCATCGACGGCATGGCCATGGATCTGAACCAGAACCGCTACGCCGACTACAAGGAACTGCATCTTTATTGCCACCGTGTGGCCGGCATCGTCGGCGAGGTCGCTGCCGGCATCTTTGGCACGACCGAACGCACCACCATGAAATACGCAGCTCAGCTCGGCTTGGCCTTCCAGCTTACCAACATCATCCGTGACGTCGGAGAGGATGCCCGTCGCGGGCGTATTTACCTGCCCATGGCGGAACTGGCCGCTCATGACGTGAGTGAAGCGGACATCCTGCAAACACAGGAAACAGCCGCCTTTCGAGCCTTGATGGAATTCCAGTACCAGCGGGCCGTCGAGGCCTACGACCTGGCCTTTTCTTTCCTCCCTCAGGTCGACCGCAAGGCCCAGCGCCCCGGACTCGTCATGGCGGCGATCTATCGTACGCTCCTGGACGAGATTCGGCGCGATGGCTACCCGGTGCTGCGTGCCCGGATCAGCCTGCCATCCTCCAGAAAACTCTGGCTCGCCGCCAAGACGTGGCTGACCGCCTGAATTCCGAAATCGCGATCATCGGTGGCGGTTGGGCAGGACTGGCCGCCGCCGTGACCCTGGCTGACGCCGGCAAGCACGTACACCTATTTGAATCCGCCAAACAGTTGGGGGGCCGCTCCCGTAGTGTGAATTGGGACGGACTGACCATCGACAACGGCCAGCACCTCATGGCCGGCGCTTACCGGCAAACGTTCGCCTTGATGGACCGACTGGACACGCTTGGCCTGCTGGAAAGACGACGCCTGGATCTCCGTGGCCCAGGCTTCCAGTTGACACTACCCAAATTGCCCGCACCCTTTCATCTCGTGGCGGGCCTGATTAGCGCGCGCGGCCTGAGCCTTGCCGACAAATGGGCAGCGGTACGTTTCATGCAAGCATTGAAACGGCGACATTTCCGGCTCGATCACGACATCACCGCCAGCACCCTGTTGGCCACATACCTTCAGCCCGGGGAACTGGTCGACCGCCTGTGGGAGCCGATCTGCGTGGCCGCATTGAACACGCCCTTGGCCATGGCCTCTGCCCAGGTGTTTTGCAACGTCCTGCGCGACAGTCTGGCCGGCGCGCGCGAGGACAGTGATTTCCTGTTCAACCGCAGTGCCATGGGCCGCTTGCTACCGGAAGCCGCGCAACGTTTTCTGACCGAACGGGGCAGCTCGGTTCAGTTGTCCAGCAGGGTCGATGGCCTGCGCCTGGAAGACGGCAGATTCATTTTGGGTGGACCGGATGCAGTGTCGGATCGGTTGATTATCGCCACCCATCCGTCTCAGACTCCAGCCCTGTTGGCCGGAGTGGATGCGGCCGCAGCCATAGCCGCCAAGCTGCGACAATTTTCCTGGCAACCCATTTTCACCCTCTATCTGCGCTTTGCCTCGCCCATCGCCTTCCCTTATCCGATGCTGGCGCTAGACCATGGCGCGGCGTTCTGGGCCTTCGAACGAAACGATCTTGCGCCAGGCCTCGTCGCTATCGTAGCGAGTGCTGAAGGACCGCATCTACAGCAAACACCAGAATCACTACGGGATGAACTGTTACAGAAACTGGCCACCGATCTCGGCCCGTTGCCGCCGCTTCTGAACTGGAAGGCCATCAACGAGAAACGCGCCACCTTCGCCTGCACGCCCAATCTGGATCGTCCGGGAAATGCCACGCCGGTTCCTGGACTGTATCTGGCCGGTGACTACACGGCCGGTGATTACCCTGCCACCCTCGAAGGCGCGGTGCGAAGCGGCGTAGAATGCGCCCGATTGATTCTGGAACGAACATGAACGATACGACAAACGACACACTGAAGGACCGGGTAATTCTGGTCACCGGCGCCGGACAGGGCATCGGCCGCGCCGCCGCCAAAATCTTCGCTGCCCATGGCGCAACCGTCATCCTGCTGGGCCGGAGCACACCCAAACTGGAGAAGGTCTACGACGAGATCATCGAGGCCGGCGGCCCGATGCCAGCGATCTTCCCGATGGATCTTGAAAAGGCAGCCGACCAGGATTTCGAGACCCTGGCCCAGACCATCGGCTATCAACTGCGTCGCCTCGACGGCATCCTTCATTGCGCAGCCAACTTTGCGCGCCCCAGTCCGCTCGGGCTACAAACCGTGGATCAATGGCAAGCCCTGTTCAAGGTCAATGCAACAGCACCGTTCGCGATCAACCGATCCTGCCTGCCATTGCTGAAGTCAGCACCTGATGCCTCGGTCATCCTGATCGGCGAAAGTCACGGTCACGCACCCAAAGCCTACTGGGGCGGCTTTGCCGCTTCCAAGGCAGCACTGGAGGCTTATTTCCGCATCCAGGCCGAGGAATGGGAGGATGCAGACGCCCCGAGGATCAACCTGGTCATTCCGGGCCCGATCAACTCCCCCCAACGGACACAAAGCCACCCTGGTGAAGCCAAGGACACCTTGCCGCAACCGCAGGATTTGGCGATCGACCTATTGCGATTGATGGGCCCGGATGGTCGCAACAGCCGGGGCCAGATCATCTTCTTCAACAAAGCCTAG
>JARLJM010000015.1 GCA_031291185.1 Parasulfuritortus sp.
CACGATGGTTGTCGGCACCAGGCCAGCCACCTCACTCACCGCGTCAAAGCGTTTGATAACCACCGAAATGACCTTGGCGACCGGCGCGGCAAGGATGAAGAACAGGCCAACAAAGAGCAGCACCTTTCCGGTGTTGACCAGACTGATACCACCACCGGTGGAAAACTCATACAGCAGTGCCAAAAGCACCACGCCCATGACGTCATCGAGGACCGCCGCGCCCAACACCACCTGCCCCTCGGTACTGGCCTGGCGTCTGAGGTCGGCCAGGACACGCACCGTGATGCCGATGCTGGTCGCGGTCAAGGTGCCGCCAACGAACAGACTGGGTAACAGATCAAGCCCCGACACCCCGCGCGCGATGCCAAACCCGAACAGGAAGGGCAGGACAAAGCCTGATACCGCGACTATCAGAGACTGACCTCCGGTGCGTGCCAGTCCTCGCACATCGGTCTCCAGCCCCACCTCGAACAGCAGCAGGATGATGCCGATCTCGGCCAGCAATCGAATGGTCTCGTCGGGCGCCAGCCAACCCAGCAGACTGGGACCCAACACCACCCCCGCCAGCAACTCTCCAATCACCGAGGGCGACTTAAGTCGCACCGCCAGTTCCGCCAGCACACGGGCCGTGAGCAGGACAAGCATGAGCTGAAACAGAAAATCAGGTGCATCCATACCGTGCACGCTCAGGTCAAGCTGGCAGGCAATTCGCCAAAGCCCCCCGTGTGGATCAATTTCATTTCCCTGTCCACTCTCGAATACGGCTCGCAGCCCATTCCCGACCGCCCAGCCCGAAGGCCAGAGCCAGCGCCAATACCAGTCCGCCGAAACCTATGGCAAAGGCGACCGTTACCAGTTGCACACCGATATTCAGTTGTTCCAAAGCCAGGAACAAGGCAAATATCTGAACCATGTACTCCACGGTGGTGCTCATCATCAGGGCATTGGGCGCCTTGATGCCATGCAGCCAGGTAAAGGTAAGCCGATTGATGAATCGCGCCAGCAAAGTCCCAAACAACATGACCAGGATAGCGACCAGGACGTTGGGCAGATAAAGCACGGCCCGGTTGAGCAGTTCAGCCACAGTGTGCAGGCCGAGGCTGTTGGCCACCGAAACCGACACCACCAGAATGACCAGCCAGTACATCAGTGCCGCAATCAGGCCAGACAACGAAAGTTTCACCCCGCCGGCGCCGGCCAGTGCCTCGAGTCCGGACTTGGCTGCCAGGCTGTCGAAATTCAGCGCCTTGAGCAGGCGTTGCACACCAGTGCGCAGGAGACGCGCGAGCAGCCAGCCAAGCAAAAACAGGATCAGTGCAGCCAGCAACTTGGGCGCAAAGATCGCGATTTCACTCCAGAATGTTTGCAGGGAAGTGAAAAAGATATCGATTTGCTGGTTCATCAGGCACCTCTTTGAAATGGGCGCGCGACAGTTATGCCTTTGTGATTCAGCAACTCTGCCAGGGGTTTGAGTGCTGCTGCGTTATCGGTATATTCCATCGTTGCGATCAGTGGCTGAAGGGCGTCAACGAGCCGTTCCAACGCCGGATCGTCCAGCCTTTCAAGCGCATCAACGATCACACCCCTGGCGGGTCCAGGCGCCTCCTCCACCAAATATCTGCCTGACTCGGTCAAGCTGAGCCGGGTCACGTTCGGGTTGTCGATGGAAACCAATGAACGGATCAAACCACGCTGTTCCAGCTCCATCACCATCGTTCTGACGCTCGATACATGGATTGCCATCGCCTTGGCCAGGTCGAGGACCCGCAGGCCTGGCGCCCGGTTCAATTCCCACAGGATCCAGAGTTCGGGCGCGCTTACCTGGCTTTGAATTTCTGTCTGGAGCGAGTGCTTTTGTACCGCCAGAAGCATGACACGTATCAGCTTGAGGACACCCCGGATGCTCTCCTGACGTCGCGCCCAGATGACCTCGACATCTTCTGTTTTCTTGACCAAAACATTCACCTCTTATCGGGCCGGGGGCATATTCCCGGCATGGGCGATGAATTCTAGTCAGTTAGTCACAGCCAGGAATTGGGGCTGTCACGTAAGGCCATCCCTTACAACTTTTGTCTATTGAGGCAGCCCGAAAAAACTCATCCGGAGGCACCAAAACGACTCAAAGACCCAGCGGGTTGTTCGGGTCGATGCCGTCCATGAAGGGCAGCTTTCTGGCCCGATGGGTGACCTGATACATCAGGCCGATCCAGTTGGCGACGATGGCCTCGCCGGTATCGTGCCAGGTGTTGTCGAGCCGATCGGACACCCTGGACTCCGGAAACTCGGGCAACGGTTCGCCCCGTGCAACAGCCGCTTCAAGCCGCACCCGGTATTCATTCAGGATCGCCTGTTCCCTGGCGCCAAAGTAGTTCTCCGGGAACGGCGGCAGCCGCTTCAGCACACCTTTGCCATAAAGCAGCAGGTCACGTTTGTATTCCTTGAGCAGCGAGATGGTGTCGTACTCAGGGTGGCCCTGGAAAAACACCTGCCGGAAGCCGTCGGCGCTGGTCGCCAGGTGCACCCCGGCCGCATCGCTTTCAGCAAGAACCCGCAAGCCCGCCGCGTCGAACTGCGCCCGGCTGACATCGTTCCAGCGCGAGTGCGGCACATCGAAACGGGTGTTCACATCCGAAACCAGTGGATGTGCCTTGTCCACCACGCGATGTTCGAAAACGCCCCACACCTTGTCCGGCTGCGGCACGCGTACCTGACCATGGCGGAATTGCAGCACCGCATGCGTGGTAAGGCAGGAGCACAGCGTCGTGGTGACGTTGTCCCAGGCCCAGTCGATCACCTTGATCAGCGGCTCCCAGAACGCTTCCTTGGACAGGTCG
Organism: Parasulfuritortus sp.; assembly: GCA_031291185.1. Lineage (GTDB taxonomy): Bacteria > Pseudomonadota > Gammaproteobacteria > Burkholderiales > Thiobacillaceae > Parasulfuritortus. Next base: position 2,835 of record JARLJM010000015.1, read on the forward strand.
TGGCCGGTCACGTTGGCGCCGGTGATGATCAGCGCATCCAGCCCGTCGGCCATGATCCGGTCGAGCGGTTCGTAATAGCGTTCGATGTAAGCCTGGGCATCGGCACCGCGCGGCAATTCGGGCAGCGTGAACGGATGCACCCAGAACTGGGCGATGGGATTGGCCTCGCCCACCAGCCGGAAGAACTGCCGCTCGGTCGCGGCCAGCGCGGCATCCGGCATCATGTTGAGCAGGCCGATGTGCAGTTCGCGGATTTCCTGGTTCAGCGCGCGTTCGGCGCTGAGCACGGTCACACCTTCCTGCTTCAGGCGGGAGAAGGTGGGCAGTTCGTTGTGGGCAACCAGCGGCATCAGGCGACCTTCCGTACGATGGCCATTTCCAGCAGCGCCATGAAGTCTTTTTCATCGCGCACCTGAGCCACCTCGCGCGAGGTGACCGTATAGCCGTGCGGCCCGGCAATCGCCTCGTAGCGCGGGATGCGGGAGCGGAACAGGCGCGGGAACACCCAGCGCCCGAAGGCATTGGGGTCAACCTCGGCGGCGTATAGCAGGCCGTTTTCTTGCAGGTAGATCGCCAGTTGTTCCTGCAGGAAAGCCGGCCGGTAATACAGCGGTTTGGGGTCGGACACCGCCCGGTCGATCAGCTTCTGCTCCTCCTCGGCATCGGTCACCTGGATATACAGGATCAGCGTATTCGCCGACAGGCAGTCGATGACCCGGTCGTCGTCCATCTCGCACAGGCTGCCGCCGGCGTCGTTGACGAAGTGGTCGTAACCGTAGATGTCGTGCGCCTTGCGGATGAATTGCGGGACATCGAGCATGGCTGCGATTTCAGCTTCGCGGTACTGGGCCTGACGACGGACGAAGTCCTCCAGCGGCACGCCGCCCAGCTCCGGATTGCCCAGCTTGCCGACGAAGGCCAGCACCGGGCCCAGGTCCTCGATCTTGATGTTGTTGTGGATGTCGATCCAGTCGCGGCGGAACAGCTCGCGCAGGAACGGCACCTGCATCGCCTGCTGCTTGATCAGGTCGAGAATCGGCTCGTCCAGGTAGCGCTTGCCGATACGGTAGTCGCCGGAATAATGGAACCAGTCCTGCTCGCGCAACATGCCGGACAGATAGGTCTTGCCGACGCCGGACATGCCAAGCAAGGTGACGCTCTTGTTCTTCCAGGCACGGAAGGATTCAGGGGTGCATTTCATGTCTTGATTCTCGAAGCAGGATTATTCGCCGTCACCATACGGATAACGGACATGGCCCAGGCGGATCACCAGCACGGACAGCGCCAGCATCAGGATGGCCCCGGCAATGCCTATCAGTTGCAGTTCGTTCAGGCTCTTCATCTCCAACACCAGATAACGCGCCAGGGCGACGATGGCGATGTAGATGGGGAAGCGGACCGGCAGTTTGCCCGACCGGTAATACAGCCCCACCATGGCCAGCACTTCCAGGTAGAGGAACAACAGCAGCAGATCGGTCAGGGCGACGGTTCTGGCCGCGAACATGGTCGCCACGTCATTCGAACCGGCGATCACCGTGGCCACGGTGATGATGGCCAGGCCCACATGCTCGATGACACCGAGAATAGAAAGGGCAATCTTGGAGGCTAGGTTTTGTTTCATGGCGGAATATTACCTTGACTCGTGGCTGCCTGCAGGATCGCCAGCGCAACGCATCCCGATTGACCGCGGCCCCTTCAGCTGAACGAGAAATGCCGCTTGTTGTCGACCCCGATTACATTTAGTGTGTATCCAACAGAATCATCGCAGATTACCGGGGTGATTTATGGCGGCAACCGCAGTCTCCACTGTCCAGAATTGACATGAGCGAACCCGACAATATCGTATCCATGAACGGCCCTGGCGAAACGGGCAAGGTCGAGTACAGCGCACTTTCCCGTGACGAGCAGGAAAAGATCCTGCATCTGCAGCAGGCCATTCTGGAATCGGTTGCGCACGGCGCCGATCACATGGAGATCATCAACCAGGTCTGTCGACTCGAAGAACAGTTGCTGCCCAATGCCGTCGGCACGGTCATGCTGATGGATGACGCCTATGAACTGCTCAACGTCTATGCCGCCCCCAGCATCCCGCCCGAAGCCGTCGCACAGCTGAACAATCTGCGTCCAGGACCCGGCGCGGGCTCCTGCGGCAATGTCGTTTATCGCCGCGAACCTCAGTTCGTCAGCAACGCCTTCACCGACCCGCGCTGGCAGGACCTGCGCCAGCTGGCCTTGAACTTCAACCTCTGTTCCTGCTGGTCGATGCCGATCCACTCCGGCGAACAGAAGATCGTCGGCACATTCGCCCTGTCCAGCTTCGAACACCGCTCGCCCAGCACCTTCCACCGCAAGCTGCTGGAAATCGGCGCTTCGATCATCGGCATCGTGCTTGAACGGCACAAGGCCCAGGCCACCCTCCGCCTGTTCGAGAAGGCATTCGAAGGCAGCGAGGAAGGTTTCATGATTACCGATCTGGATCAGCGCATTCTGTCGGTGAATCCCGCTTTTGCCCGGGTGTTCGGTTACCTTGACCGGGATCTCATCGGTCAGACGCCGAAGATGCTCGCCTCAGGACGTCACGATGCCGCGTTCTATGAGGCCATGTGGCAAAGCATCGGCAACTTCGGCCACTGGCGCGGCGAGATATGGAACCGGCGCAAGAATGGCGAGATATTTCCCGAGTGGCTCAGCATTGCCGCCGTGAACGATGCCGACGGCCACACCACGCACTACATCGGCACCTTCAGCGATATCAGCGAACGCAAGACCGCCGAGGCGCAGATCGAATACCTGTCCTCGCATGACACCCTGACCGGGTTGCCCAACCGTATGCTGTTCAAGGATCGACTGGAGAATGCCATTGCCTTTGCGACACGCGCACACAGCAAGGTGGCACTGCTCAACCTCGACCTAGACAATTTCAAACTGCTCAACGATTCCCTTGGCCATGCCGCCGGCGACGCACTGCTCTGTGCCATCTCGGCCCGACTGAAAAGCTGCGTGCGCGACACCGATTCGCTCTGCCGACTCGGTGGCGACGAGTTCCTGATCGTGCTCACCCACATGCCGGATGCCGAATCCATCAGTACGGTCGTGCTTGCAATGCTCGAACAGATTTCCAACCCGATTGAACTGGATGGCCGTGACCTGTCCCTGTCCGCCTCCATCGGCATCGCCGTCTACCCCGAGGATGGCGACGATTTCGAAACACTGCTGAAGCGTTCCGACAAAGCCATGTTCCATGCCAAGGAAGCCGGCCGGAACACCTACCGCTATTTCACCGAGCAACTCAACACCGACAGTCTCGAACACCTGCGCATAGCCCACGGCCTGCGCGAGGCGGTGACCCGGAATCAGTTCACGCTGCACTACCAGCCGCAGATCGACCTGGCCACGCGCCGTCTGATTGGCGCCGAGGCCCTGGTGCGCTGGAACCACCCGAGCGAGGGCTTGATTCAGCCGGGACGGTTCATCGGAATCGCCGAGCAAACCGGGCTGATCGTCGAAATCGGAGAATGGGTACTGCACGAAGCCTGCCGTCAGGCGGTCGCCTGGCAACAGGCCGGGCTGCCTCCCATGCAGGTGGCGGTCAACATGTCAGCGGTGCAATTCCGGCGCGGCAACGTCGAGAAATCAGTCCGTTACGCACTGGAACAAAGCGGCCTGGACCCGCAATTCCTCGAGATTGAAATCACCGAGTCTGTCCTGCTGCATGACATGGATCATATGCTCGAACTGATCAAGAACCTGAAGGGATTGGGCCTGAAGCTGGCCATAGACGACTTCGGCACGGGCTATTCCAGCCTGGCCTACCTCAAGAAATTCAAGGTCGACCGCCTGAAGATCGACCAGTCATTCGTGCGCGATATTGCGCGGGACCTGGACGACATGGCCATTGTCAGCGCCATCGTGCAGATGGCTCGCATCCTCAATCTGCGCACCATTGCAGAAGGCGTGGAAACTCTTGGCCAACTGGAGTTCCTGAGCAGCCAGGGCTGTGAAGAAGCGCAGGGCTTCCTCTTCAGCAAACCCCTGCCGCCGGAACAATTCGAGGCATTCGTCAGATCGACAGCCTCAATCCAACGCCCTGAACCGGACAACGCTTAACCGCCTGCCGTGACAGATGCCGGAGCACACAACTTGGGCTCCGGCATTCCCATCTGCACCCACTTCCATTTTTGTAAATAAGGTCTTTACCTTAGTCCTTTAACTGATCGCGCACATGGTTCGCTTATCCGGCAAAGCCTAGATTGGATACCGAGAACGATTCGTTCTCGAATGTCCATATCACATAAAGGAATCAGGCCATGCGAGCGATTTCAACCAGACTGTTCATGCTTACCCTTATTGCCACGTTCGCCGACCATGCCATTGCCGATCCGTTGCCGACCGCGCCGACCCAGTATCCCGGCGGGGAGCTCGGCGAGATGGTCAAACTTGGTGAAGACATCATCATGCACACCAACACCCACCCGCTGACCAGGGATCTGGTGGGCAGCAAGCTGACCTGCAGCAGCTGCCATATCGATGGCGGCAAGGCGCAGACCATGGGCAATTTCCTCGGCACCGCAAGCACCTTTCCGGCCTATTTTGACCGCGAAAAAACCGTCCAGACCTTGCAGGACCGGATCGCCAACTGCTTCATGCGCAGCCTGAACGGCAAACGGCCGATCATCGACAGCAAGGCCTCGATTGCGATGACGGCCTACGTGACCTGGCTCTCCGAAGGCCAGCCGATCAAATTGAACACGAGCATGCTGTCGCCGCCCGACAAAACGCTTGTGGCGATGATGAAAGGCACGGCCCACGCCAACTACGTCAGCGGCGGCAAAATCTATGCTGAACGTTGCTCCGCTTGCCACGGAGGCAACGGCGAGGGCACCGAGATCGCGCCGCCGCTGTGGGGCAGCGACTCCTACAACACCGGCGCCGGCATGAGCAAGCCGGTCAAGACGGCCAGCTGGGTCAAGCAGAACATGCCCAAGGGCGACGCCAACCTGAGCAACCAGGAAGCCGTCGATGTCAGCCTGTTCGTCGACGCCCAGCCGCGTCCCGCCTTCGACCTACAGGCCCATCTGCTGCCCAAGGAGCAAATGGGCTATTACAACGCGGCCCTTGTCGACGAGAAAACCAATGCCCGGAGCAACCTCAAGGCCCTCGGCCTGGACATCGACGCCATCCGCGGCGACCGGCTGATTCCCTGAGGTAGCGCCCGCTCAGACGAACGGCGGCGATTCGCCGCCGTCGCGTTCGATGCGCATCAACAACTGCGCCAACTGGGCCGCGGAGTGGACTCCCATCTTTTCCAGGACGTGGGCGCGATGCACCTGGACCGTCTTGTCGCTGATGTCCAGTTCCCGCGCGATCAGCTTGTTGGATAAACCACGTGCGACCAGCATCGCCACCTCGCGCTCGCGCTGCGTCAACCGTTCCAGCAGATCGCGCGCCTCGGCCTGATACCGGTGCTGTGCCTTGCGCTGGCCGCTGTTGCGGACCGCCTGCGCGATCGCATCCAGCAACTGCTGGTCCTTGAACGGTTTCTCGATGAAATCCAGGGCGCCGTTCTTCATGGCCTGGACGACCATGGCGACATCGCCGTGGCCGGTAATGAACACGATGGGCAGCTCGATGCGGCGATCCTTCAATATCCGCTGCAACTCAAGGCCGCTCATGGTCGGCATGCGGATGTCGAGGATCAGGCAACTGCCCCGTTCCGGCTCGCACTGTTTCAGAAAGTCTTCTGCGCTGGCGAAGGCCTGAACCGACCAGCCGACCGACTCGGCCAGAAATACGATGGAGCGGCGCATGGCAGCGTCGTCGTCCACGACATAGATCAGATCGTCCAGCATGTCAGTCAGGATTCCGTTTTCATTGCCGGCAAGGTAAAACAAACGGCCAGTCCTTGACCAGTCTCGCCGGGTTCGGCCCAGACATGGCCGCCGTGCGCTTCGACGATGCTCTTGCACAGGCTGAGCCCCAGCCCCATGCCATCCGGCTTGGTGGTGAAGAAAGGTTCGAACAGACGCGCCTGGCCCTCGGCACCGAGCCCGCTGCCCCGATCCGTGACGCAGACTCGGTAGGCACCGGACTCGCTTCGGCAATCCACCGACAGGCGCCGCTCCGACGGCGGCGAATCCCGCATGGCATCCATGCCGTTCTTGAGCAGGTTGAGCAGGACCTGCTCGATCTGCAAGCGGTCGGCCAGCACCAGGGCACCGGTCGCCACGTGGCGCTCCACGCTCGGCGCCCGCTCGCCGATGTCCTGGAACATGCGCACGGCGCTGTCGATCACCGTACCCAATTCGACCGGCTCGCGCCGGCTTTCACGCTTGCGGGCGAAAGCGCGGATGCGCTGCATGATCTCGCGCGCGCGGTCGGCCTGCTCGGCCACCTCGCGACTGGCGTCGAGCAGGGGCTCCGGCTCCAGCCGGCCGGATTCGATCCGGCGTTCCATGCCCCGCGCGAAATTGCCGATGGCCGACAACGGCTGGTTCAGTTCGTGCGCCACCATGCTCGACAGCTCGCCCAGAATCCCCAGACGCGCCAGGTGATCCAGCTTCTCCTGCTGGATCCTCGCCTCGTGTTCCATCCGGGCGCTCGCCTCCAGGGCCAGGCGCAGATCCCGCGTACGGACCAGGACACGCTGCTCGACCCGGATGGTATGCACCAGCCAACCCGCCAGCAGGGCCGCCGCGAACAGGAACCAGCCCTTGTAGCGGGCGAGGAATTCGCTGAACGAACCTTTCTGGAGATAGGCATAAGGCCCGGTTCGCAGGTCGCGGAACAACATGTAGACCGGCTGATAGTCGGTCGGCACCGTCCAGCTCAGGCCGTCGCCTCCGGCCGGCATCGCCAGCAGGGCCGCGGCGACCTCCTTGGACAGGCTGCGCGAGGTATCGCGCAAGGCGGAAAAGGGCCAGTCCGGATACAGCGGCGTGGAGCGCAGACACGGGTAGCTGTCGCCCACGGGCGCATCGAGCACACGGAAATCCGTCAGCCGCGCCTCCCCCCGTCGCGCCATGTCTTCCAGTACGCAGGCCCGCACGATCCCGGCATCCGCCCGGCCCAAACCGACACCTGAAACGATGCCCTGCAGCGGAAATCCGGTGAAGGTCAGGGGAGCCAGGTCGCGGTGCGGGTCGATGCCCTGCCGATCCAGTTCGTGCCAGGCCAGCTGATAACCGCCGAAGGCGTGTTCGTCGACCGCCAGCACCCGCTTGCCGCGCAAATCGGCCAGGTGGCGGAGGTCATTCCGATCCGCCCGCACCACGACCGCCGAGGCAATGGCCAGATCGGGACTGGCGAAACGAGCATTGTCGAGCGTGGCGATCCGGTGCAGGCCGTAGGCCGCTTCCAGTTCGACGTAGTTGCCGCTGTTGGTGATGACGAAATCGAGGCGCCGGCCCGCCACGGCCTGGCGCAGGCTGTCCAGGGTCTGGAATTCAAGCCGGAAGTCGTGGCCGGGCAAGACGCGATCCAGATACTCCGTCAAGGCGCGCCAATTCATCGATGCCGCCGACTCGCCTTCGGGAGCCAGGATGCCGATGCGGACGATCTCCGCCGCCTGTGCGCTGGCCGTCAGCACCAAGGCAAAAACCAGCAACATCCCGGCACACCAGGACGACAAGACAGGACCCCATCGTTTCAAGCCAATTTCCCCGACAAACGCACAGGACTGTCCTGTGCAGGCGGTTCAGCTTAACGCAAAAGCAGGGCGGCACGCCGTCACTCCTTCAGAACACTCATGGCCCCGCCCCTTCACCGAGAGTGACACGGCTGACCAAAATCTCCCGGCGCAGCCGGGCGGCCGCTTCCAGTGCGCCTTCCATGTAGCCGCCCCCGTGCGCCGCCGTCTCGCTGCCGCCGAAGTGCAACCTCCCCTGCCAGGCCGGCACGCTCAACACCGGGTCGCCGTAATCCGGATGCTCCTCCAGTGGCATGCGGTCGAGGGTGGCGCAGGTCCAGGGCTCCTCGGCCCAGTCGTGCAGGTGCACTTCACCCGCCTGCGCACGGCGGCCGAACCATTGCGCCAACTGGCTGACCGCAAGCAGCGGCAGCCCCTGACGGAACTGGGCACGGATGTCTGCCGGCAGGGCGAAGAAGGCATTGAATGCGGCGCGGAAGCCAAGCGCATCGCAGGCATCGTGCACCTCGCCCAGCGCGGCGCGCGGATAGCTGGCCAGACCATTACCGGACAGTCCCTCCTCCCGCCAGAACGCGGCGCGGCTCATGCCATCTTCGGACACCCCGTCCGGACCGCCGTAGGCCACCGCCAGCTTGGCCTGCCCGGCCATCCAGGTCGGCGTCTCGCGCAGCCGTTCACGCAATTGGCCGTTGAGCGGCGGCTCGAATGCAAGCCGCTCCTCGACCAGCCGCGGCGGCAAGGCCAGCACCACCTGGTGGGCCCACACCGTCACCGGACCGCCAGTTGAGCCGAAACGCAACTCGATGTGTTGCGACTGCTCGCACAGGGATTCCAGGACGTATCCCCGATGCAAGGCCGTCGTCGGCAAGCGGGCAACGAGGGCGTCGATCACGCTGCCCGCACCGCCCTCGATGCGCCACGCGCCGTTATGCAGATCATCGACATCGACGATGCGGGGCGCGCCATCCGCGTTGACTAATTGGGATATCCGGCCCGTATCGTGCTGAGGAAAACTGGCCAGCTTGAGATCGCCCAGCAGCCGGACCATTCGCGGCTGATTGGCCGGCCAGAACCAGGCGGCCCCCATGTCCAGCGCCAGGCCGTTGTTGATAGCGCGAGGACTGAGAATGCGACCGCCCAGGCGATCACGCGCCTCGTACACGGCCTGACTCAACCCCTGCGCGTTGAGGCTGTTGGCCAGCGCCAGTCCGCAGAGGCCACCACCCACGATGGCGACATCCAGCGGCGTAATTGCGTCGCGTCCGGCGACGCTCATGTCAACGCCAGACCCCAGGCATCCAATCTTCCGAATTCGCGCCACGTTGGCAAGCCGTCAGGCTCTGCGACTGCGCCTTGCTGTAACGCTGCAAGGCAAGATCGAAGCAGAACTGCTCCGTCCTCGCCCACCACGGGCGCAACAACCTGTTCAAGGACGACGGGTGCGAGAAGCTGCTCATCATGGCCACTTCATGCTGACGTTCAGTCACGAGTTTCATTGTCTGTCCTGTGTTGGATGCACGTATTGGAGTAATAGCAAGGCGTATGCCCAGCTAGCGATTACGGCAGATACCAGGCAGGGTATGCATTACGGGCTGGGGCGAGTGAACCGAAGAGCCTTGATTTGAGAACTTTGCTACATACATTTGGCGGTTTGGTGGATGACAGCTAATCGGGTGCGCGGCCGTTGGGTGATCTCGCTAGCAGCGTCAGCAAAGTTGCAAATTGCCGACTGCGGTGAGGTTTGGTACGCCAAGGGTTACTTCCACTATCCAATAGAACGTCAGCAGCCATCCTGTCTATCAAATCACCGGTCAGTTTTCATCTGGCGTGACCATGCGCATGGGGCGAGTCCCGATCTTTGCCCCGGTGACTTCATCCACGGCCACAGCTTTAATTTCCGTTCCCGTTTCAGCGTCAAAAAACCGAACCAACTTGCCGCCGCCCCGGTATTGACGCCCCCAGGCGCCAATCATGAAGAGTACCGGCAGGAAATCGCGCCCGGCAGCAGTCAGCAGATACTCCTCTCGCGGCGGGTGTTCCGAGTAGCGCCGCTTCTCCAGCAACCCCTCATCGGTCAGCGTCGCCAGCCGGCGGGTCAGCATCGTCGGGGCGATGCCCAGACTTTTCCGGAACTGGTCGAAGCGCGTCAGTCCGCCATGGGCGTCGCGCAGGATCAAGATGCTCCATGCATCGCCCACGAGCTCCAAGGTGCGAGCGATCGGGCAGGGGTCATTGCAAATTTTTTTGCTGTCCATACTATTTTGGTAGTGACTTACTATCAAATCGGTAGTATTGTTAGTTTCAATTTGATAGTAACAGTTTAGCAGCAAGCAATCCACCCCCGCACGGAGATTTGATCAATGAGCAATACGACTTGGAGAAATGTACCAACCCGCAGGATCGACGTTGGCGGGGTGTCCTTCGCCTATCGCGAACTCGGCCCCGATTCCGGCGTACCGGTGATATTCCTGCACCACCTGATGGCCGTGCTCGATGACTGGGACCCGCGCGTGATCGACGGCATCGCCGCGCAGCGCCGGGTGATCGCGTTCGACAATCGCGGGGTCGGTGCCTCGGGGGGATCGGTGCCGCCCACCATCGAGGAAATGGGGCGGGACGCCATCGCCTTCATTCGCGCCTTGGGACTGAAGAAGGTCGACCTGCTCGGTTTCTCGTTGGGCGGTGGCGTCGCGCAAATGGTGGCCTTGCAAGCCCCCGACCTCGTACGTCGGATGATCCTGGCCGGAACGGGACCCAGGGGCGGCGGGGGTATCGACAAGATCACCAGAATCGCGGTCAGCGCTTACCTCAAGGCGGCGATCACCCTGAGCGACCCGAGGAATTTCCTGTTCTTCCCCCGCAGCCCGGAAGGCAAACGCGCCGCGAAAGACTACTTCTCCCGGCTGAAGGAACGTACCGCGGACCGTGACAAGCCCATTTCCCTGCAAGCCAGACGTGCCCAACTGCAGGCCATCCGAACGGCGGGGCTGAGCGCGCCCGACGACCTCTCGGTCATTACGCAACCCGTTTTCGTTGCCAACGGCGACCGTGACCTCATGGTCGACAGCAGCCTTTCGGCCGACATGGCGCGCCGTCTGCCAAATGCCCGGCTGACGATCTATCCCGACTCCGGGCACGGCGGCGTTTTTCAGCACCACCGGACCTTTGTGCCAGCGGTTCTCGACTTCCTCGCTGACTAATCTGACAACAAAAATGAAAGGCCAACAATGAAAGCACTCACCTTCAAACGCTACGGCAAGTCACCCGGGGTTGGGTTCGCAGACGTTCCCCGCCCCACGCTGAAGGCCAACGAATTGCTCGTACAAGTCCACGCTGCGAGCGTGAACCCGGTCGACAACATGATCATGACGGGAATATTCAAACCGATCCTGCATTTTCAGCTTCCGGCCCCGCTGGGCAGCGATCTGGCCGGTGTGGTGGTGGAGGTCGGCAGCCGCGTGACCCGCTTCAAGCCTGGCGATGCTGTTTTCGCCAACATCTTCGACCGGGGTACGGGCGCTATCGCCGAGTTCGCGGTAGTACCCGAGAGCCTTGCCGCGCCCAAACCTCCCAATCTGGACTTTGTGCAGGCGGCATCGATCCCTTTGGTCGGACTCACCTCCTGGCAAGCGCTGAAGGAGCGCGCCAATCTTCGGGCGGGTCAAAAGGTGTTCATCCCGGCAGGCTCCGGCGGTGTCGGCACGTTTGCGATCCAGCTAGCAAAGCACCTTGGCGCCAGGGTGGGGACGACCACCAGTACGGGCAACGTCGAACTGGTGCGCAGCCTTGGCACCGACGAGGTGGTCGATTACAAGAAGCAGGACTTCGAAAGGGTGCTGCGCGGCTACGACGCGGTACTTGGCACCGTCAAGGGTGACGCGATCGAGAAATCCCTCGACATCCTCAAGCCAGGGAGCACGATCGTTTCTCTGGTCGGACCGCTGGACGCAGCATTCGCTCGCGCTCGACGGCTGAATTGCGTCCTGACGTTCGTGTTCGGGTTGATGAGCCACAAGATCATGCGCCTTGCGAAAAAGCGGGACGTCACTTACTCATTTTTCTTTGCGCGCCCTGATGGCGCTCAACTTGCCGAAATCGGCAAACTCCTTGAGACGGAGCGCATCCGGCCAGTGATTGACAAGGTGTTTCCGTTCGAGCATGCAAAGGAAGCACTTGAGTACCTTGCCCAAGGACGATCCAGGGGCAAGGTCGTCGTCAAGATGAAATAGCGCCAAGTTATGCGCATTACCTCTGCGTCCCGCCGTCATGGCATCAAACATGAAAATGGAAATTCCAATGACGGTAGAAGTGGTGCCTACCTTGGCGTCTGGCTACACCACATTAACTACAAATAAGGGCAAATAGTGAATCATTCTATTCTTTCAATGAAAAGCCAATCGACACTGACCCTTTTGGATGCACTGAAAACTTCTCTTCCTGTACCTTACTTCGTAAGAGCCATGAACAACTCAGGCAACTTCTCCGGCAACCGCTGGATGTTGTCCACTACCGTGTACTGCCGCCCAAAGATGTCGCTGACGTATTCGTCGGCCTTGGCGTCGAGGCTGATGCAGTAGGTGAATATCCCGTCGCGGTCGAGTTCTTTGACCGCCTGGCGCGCATCCTCGATCAGCAGGCGTTCGTCGTTGATATCCACATCCGAGGGCTGGCCGTCGGTGAGGATCAGCATCAGTTTCTTGTCCGCCTTGCGCGCGCCCAGATAGTGCGCACCATGGCGCATCGCGGCACCCATACGGGTCGACCAGCCGGCTTCCATGGCCGCGAGTCGGCCCTTGACGTCGTCGTTCCAATGTTCTGAAAAACCCTTTAGGTGCAGATAACGCACATCGTGGCGAGTGTTGGAATGGAATCCGCCAATGGCAAAAGGATCGCCCAGCTTTTCGATCGACCAGGCCAGCAGCGACACCGCTTCCTGGCTCAATTCCAGAATGGTCTGCTCAGAGCCGGCGGCCTTTTCGTTGAGCGATTCGGACAGGTCGAGCAGCAACAGCACGGCGATGTCGCGGCCGTCGGTGCGGTGGCTCATGTTGATGCGCGGGTCGGGCTGGGAGCCGGACTTGAAGTCGATCAGCGAACGCAGGGCGACATCGAGATCGAGTTCGCTGCCTTCTTCCTGATAGCGGATACGCACCTTGTCCTGCGGCTTGAGCAGGTCGAGCAGGCGCTTCAAGCGCTTGGCCAGGGCATCGTGCTTTTGCAGCAGGCGGTCGATGTCGGTCGGGTTGCCCGAGGGGTGCAGCGACTCGTAGACGCTGACCCAGTCTGGCCGGAAGGTCTGGGTCTTGTAGTCCCATTCCGGGTAGTGGCGCGGCGGCAGGCCCTTGATTTCCTCGTCCGGCTCCAGCTTGCGCTTCTCATCAAAGGCTTCTTCCTCGTCGCCTTCCTCGATGAATTTCCACATCTGGCGGTTGTCATCGCGGTAGTCGATCACTGTGTCGTCGAACCAGACCTTGGCCAACTGGTCGCTCTGACGCCGACTGCGGGTGACGTAGGCGAGAGCGAGGTCGGCAATGTCGGAAGTGCTGGATTCACCCTCTGCCAGGGCTGCGTGAAAGCGCCCGACAAAATCGAGCAGCAGCGGATCGGTGTAGCCGTGATCCGGGTCGATGAAGGCGCGCGACAGCATGGCCAAGCGGTGGCGCAGGCAGGACGTGGTTTCGGGGTCGCAGGCGCCTTCGACCGGCTTCGGATGCAGGGCCAGAAACAGTTCGCGCAAACCGGGGAATTCGCGGCAAAGCAGCGTCTCGATCCGGCAGTCTTCGAAGAACTCGACCGCCATGCGCTGGAACGGGCTCCAGTTGTCGGCGATCTGGGCCTTGGTCCAGCGCCGGTGGCCGACCATGTGGGCAAGTACGGCCCGGTAGCGGTCGATGCCGGCGATCTCGCCAGCGTCGTCGAACACGTCCGGCACGCGCAAACCGAGCTTGTCGTAATACGGTATCGGCTTGCGGATCTCGTCGAAGGCGGTGGAGTACGGTACCAGATGGTCACTGTCCTGCCACAGCGCGCGCAGGTAAAGGTCCAGCTTGCGTTCCACATCGGCAAAAAGGGTGCCGTGGCGTTCGCGTTGCAGCACGGCACGGCTGTCGGCGGATTCGAGGGCGAAATATTCGCGCTGCCGTTCCGGGTGGTTGTTGTAGTTGCGGATGCCGTATTCGGCCCAGTTCTTCAGGCCGCCCAGGCTGAGCATGTCGAGCAGGCGCGGTGCCTGTTCGGTAAAGGCAGGCAGGCCGGGACTTTCGAACGTGGTGTGATGGCCGTGGATGGAGCCGGTGGTCCGGGTCATCAGATCGAGGCAGAGGTCGAGGTAATGCTGCATCTGCTCGCGCGAATGCAGGCGGCGGGCCACGGCGGCCAGGGTCTGCAGGAAGGGCGCAATGGCCTTGCCGTTGGGCGACTTCTGCATTTTCATGACGAAGGCCATGACGTCGGTCAGTACGGCCTCCTCGGCCAGCGCCTTGACCACCGAGGGCCACTCTTCCAGGAACACCAGCATGGGCTCGACACCGCGGCCCAGCTTGCCGAGCAGGCGGGCGGCATCGAGGTAGTGGTAGATTTCTTCGCGGGTCAGGACCGCCAGGGCCTCGGCCATGACGTCCTCGAAGACGGCCTCGACCTGCGGGAAGCGGGTGTCGACCTGGGCCCAGTAGGCCTTCATCAACGGGTGCTGGTATTCGGTTTCAGCTTCGCTCATATCGCAGCCAACCTCGGTTGTCGCTCCCGCGAAGGCGGGAGCCCAGTTTCGTCTAGCCTGGATTCCCGCCTGCGCGGGAATGACGGCAACTCAAACAAAAACAGCGTCGATGGCGTGATCCAGCGTCTCTCGGATGTCGGCGTCGTCGGTGATCGGACGCACCAACGCCATGCGGCAGGCATCGTTGGGCGACACGCCGTCCTTGATCAGGGTGGCGGCGTAGACCAGCAAACGGGTCGAGATGCCCTCGTCGAGACCATGGCCCTTGAGGTTGCGCGCAGTCTGGCCGATCTTCACCAGCTTGCCGGCGGTGGCTTCGTCGAGGCCAGTTTCCTTGGCCAGGATTGTGGTTTCGAGCGCGGCTTCCGGATAGTCGAAATCGAAACCGGTGAAGCGCTGCTTGGTCGACTGCTTCAAGTCCTTCATCAGCGACTGGTAGCCGGGGTTGTAGGAGATGACCAGCTGGAAGTCGGGATGCGCCTCGATCAGCTCGCCCTTCTTGTCCAGCGGCAGGGTGCGGCGGTGGTCGGTCAGCGGGTGGATGACCACGGTGGTGTCCTGGCGCGCTTCGACGATTTCATCGAGGTAGCAGATGGCGCCGATGCGTGCAGCGGTGGTTAGCGGACCATCCAGCCAGCGGGTGCCGTTGGCATCCAGAAGATAGCGACCGACCAGATCGGACGCGGTCATGTCCTCGTTACAGGCCACAGTGATCAGCGGCTTGCCCAGTTTCCAGGCCATGTATTCGACGAAACGCGACTTGCCGCAGCCCGTCGGGCCCTTGACCATGACCGGCAGGCGGTTGCGGTAAGCAGCTTCATACAGGGCGACCTCGTTGCCCTGGGCCTGGTAGTAGGGTTCCTTCTTGACGAGGTATTGGTTCTTGTCGGTCATCCTGTGCTCCGTGTGTGGGCCATGTAGGAGTGCGCTTTCGCGCACGGGAGCGCACTCCTACAAGGTCCTGAGAAGAAAAAACGCCCCCAGCGAACCGGGGGCGTTTTGCATTTCAGCTAAAGCTGCGCACCCGATTACTTGTGCACGCCCAGCTTTTCACGCCAGCCCGGGTACAGCTTGTCGGCATCCTTGGGGAAGGATTCGAAGGCGCGGGCGAATTCCTTGTGCTCCTTGGCGTACTCGATCGGGTCGGCACCAGCCAGCCAGCACTCGTACGACTGACGCAGGGAGATCGCGCCGGCAGCCGGGCTGTCGATGTGGCCGTAGGAGCCGCCACCGGCGGTGTTGATGACGTTGCCGTGACCCAGGTTCTCGAAGAAGCCGGGCAGACGCAGTGCGTTCATGCCGCCGGAGATGATCGGGGTGGTGGGCTTCATGCCGTACCACTTCTGGAAGTAGACCGGGCCCTGGCACTCGTCGCGCTCGATCATGTAGGCGATGACCTTGTCGTCGCCTTCGCCTTCCATCTTGCCGTAGCCCATGGTGCCGACGTGGATGCCGGAAGCGCCTTGCAGACGGCTCATCTTGGCCAGCACGAAAGCGGTATAGCCGCGCTTGGCGCTGGGGGAGGTGACGGCGCCGTGGCCGGCACGGTGGTAGTGCAGGTACTGGTTGGGGTACTGACGACGGGCGGTGGTGACCATGCCCGGGCCGCCAACGTAACCGTCGACCAGGAAGGCCAGCTTGTCGGCGTCGGGACCGAAGGTTTCCAGGCCGAAGTCGGCGCGGGCCATCATTTCGTAGTGGTCGTCAGCCGTGATGTTCAGGGAGAAGATCTTGGCCTGGCCGGTTTCATCCTGAGCGCGCTTCATGGAGTCATACACCAGCGGCAGCACTTTCTTCAGCGGGCAGAACACCTGGTTGCCTTGCGGCTCGTCGTTCTTGATGAAGTCGCCGCCCAGCCAGAACTGGTAGGCCGCCTTGGCGAACGGCTCGGGACGCAGACCCAGCTTCGGCTTGATGATGGTGCCGGAGATATAGCCGCCGTTCTGCATCGGGCGACCCAGGATGCGCCACAGATTGCTGATGTCCACCATCGGGCCGTCGAACATCTGGATGCAACGCTCAGGCATGTAGAAATCGATCATCTTGGCGTGTTCGATGTCGCCCATGCCCTGGTTGTTACCAATGGCCAGGGTCAGGAAGGAAACCAGCATGAAGCGGCCGTCGGTGACATTGCGGTCGAACAGCTCGATCGGGTAGGCGATCCGCATGTCTTCGGTGGCTTCGTCGATCAGGTAAACCAGGGCGTCAACGCCCTTGGTGAAATCGTCGGTGGTGGACACTTCCACGTTGGTGCCAGTCGAGGACTCGGCAGCAAAGTGCGCAGCGGCTTCGAGGTAGCCAGTGCCGGCCTTGGGCTTCATCTTGTAGGCGACCAGGATGTGCTTGCCACCCTTGATCAGGTCTTCTTCCTTCAGGCTCAGGTCGGAATAACGTGCTGATTGATCCATGCTGCGCTCCTTCGTTGACTGTTTATGTAAATTGAGGGGAAAACCGTAACTGGCTGAATAACCCCGCTTGAAACTGGGTCGGACTATACTCGCGCCAACCCATAAGCAATATTCACAATTTTTTATGACTACGATAAGACTTGGCTTATGATAAAACCATGCTGCACCTGACCCTCCGCCAACTCCAGGTCTTCGAATCCGCCGCCCGGCACCTGTCCTTCTCGCGCGCCGCGAAGGAACTGCATCTGTCCCAGCCCGGCGTGTCTATGCAGATCAAGCAACTGGAAGAAACCGTCGGACACCCGCTGTTCGAGCAATTGGGCAAGAAGATGTTTCTGACCGAGGTCGGCCGCGAGGTGCTGCGCGCCAGCCAGGCCATCGCCCAGCAACTGGTCGAC
Organism: Parasulfuritortus sp.; assembly: GCA_031291185.1. Classification (GTDB taxonomy): domain Bacteria; phylum Pseudomonadota; class Gammaproteobacteria; order Burkholderiales; family Thiobacillaceae; genus Parasulfuritortus. The sequence continues at coordinate 20,001 of JARLJM010000015.1, forward strand.
CTGGAAGACACGCTGGACGATTTGCGCGGCTTGAAGCAGGGCACGCTCACCGTCGGCGTGGTCAGCACAGTGAGCTATTTCGCCATCCGCCTGATCAGCCAGTTCCGTCAGGAACATCCGGAGGTACGCATCACCCTGAACGTGGTCAACCGGGAAACCCTGCTCGAACAGTTGGCCAACAACGAGGTCGACCTCGCCCTGATGGGCCAGCCGCCGGTCGGGCACGATCTGGAGTCAACGCCGTTCATGGAAAACCCGCTGGTGGTGATCGCGCCGTTCAGCCATCCGCTGGCGAAGAAGAAGAACATCCCGCTGACCCGCATCGCGGAAGAAGATTTCGTCGCCCGCGAAACCGGCTCCGGCACCCGCAGCGCCACCGAAGCCTTCTTCCAGTCGCACGGCCTGGTGCTGAAGGCGGCGATGGCGATGAACAAGAACGAAGCCATCAAGCAGGCGGTCGAGGCCGGCCTCGGCCTGGGCGTGGTGTCACGTCACACGGTGACGCTGGAACTGGCTGCGCGTCGGCTGACTTCGCTCGATGTCGAAGGCTTCCCGATCCGCCGTCAGTGGCATCTGGTGCATCGCCAGAACAAGCACTTCTCCCAGGCTGCGAGCGCATTCGCACAATTCGTCCTGACCCAGGCCGCGCGCACGGCCGGGTATCTCTGAAGGGAACCCGAATGGAAATCACCATCTACCGCGACCCGCCCTTGGCACACGAGGAGCGGCTATTGCCGGCAACCACCTACAATCTCGCCCATACCCTGCTCTCGCGCAGCAACGGCGCATTGTTCGTGCCGGTCCGCAGCATGCAGTTCCTGGCCATCGTGGATGCCGAGGAGATCGTCTTCGTCGACCATGAGCACAAGAGCCTGGCCGTGCTGGCCTGGCAGCACTTCAGGCCCCAGGCTCGCGCCTCGCTCGACCAGCCGGTGCCTTATGAAGCGGTGTATTACCGGGATGACGGCGCCGAGATCATGCGGCGCATGCAGGCTGAATTTCCCAAGGCGCTGACCACACTGGCCGACAAGGAACGCCCGGACGGACCGGCCAGTGTGTTGAAGTTCGAGCGCAAGACCGTGGCGGACTGATTACTCGTCGTCGCCCAGTTCCGGATCCCAGCCCTTGGCGCGGGCAGCTTCGGTTGCGCGCGCGTAGATATCGGCGTGACGCTGGCGCAATTCGGGCGGCAGGCGACTGGGCAGGCCGGCGTACTTGTCCCATTCCACCTGCACCTTGTCCATCAGGTTCTGCATGCGGCCGAGCTCCCAGCCGGTGCAGTCCTCCGTTTCCGGGATGAAGCCGAACACCCAGCCGTCGAGCACGATGCGGCCGAGCTGGGTGATGCCGTGGTGGTCCTGGTTGAAGCCGACGTAGGTGTTTTGCATGATCCGTTTCTATCTGGTGAGTCCGGCATAAAGCAGCGGGAGCTTCTCCGGCAACCGTTGCACATGGTCGACGACCATGTAGTTCTTCTGACCGAAGATGCGCGAGACGTAATTATCCGCCCTTGGGTCCAGGCTCATGCAATAGGTTGTCACGCCGTATCGGGCAATTTCCTCCACCGCCTTCTTCGTATCCATGCGCAGGTATTGCGGGTCGCGCACGTCGATGTCGGCGGGCTCGCCGTCGGTGATGACAATGAGCAGCTTCTTCGCCGAGCGTTGCAGTTTCAGGTGATGACCGGCGTGGCGGACGGCCGCACCCATGCGGGTCGAGAGCTGGCCGGTCATGCCGGCGAGGCGGGCCTTCGGTTCGTCGTCCCAGTGCTGATCAAAATCCTTGAACCGGTAGTAGTCGACATCGTGACGGCCATCCGAGCAGAAACCATGAATGGCAAATGGGTCGCCGACCTTGTTGATCGCGTCGGCGAGCAGCACGCAGGCCTGCTGGGTCAGTTCGCGCACCGAATACTCCTGGTCCTGGACCTTGTCGTTGGTCGACTCGGACAGGTCGAGCAGCACCAGGATCGAGAAGTCGCGCGTTTTCCGGATCGAACGCATCATGATGCGCGGGTCGGGCTGGTTGCCCAGGCGGATGTCGGTGAAGCTCTGGATGGCCGCGTTGATGTCGATCTCATCGCCGTCTTCCAGTTTGCGGATGCGCTGCACGCCCTGAGGCTGCATGGCGTCGAGCAGGAATTTCATGCGGTGGATTTCGCGCTTGTACTGCGCGACGATGGCGTCGATGACCTGCAGGTCGCCGGCCTTGGCGCGCTTTTCCAGCACCGTGGCCCAGGCCGGGCGCTCGAGCTGGATCTGGTAATCCCACTCGGAATAGTGGAATGGGTCGGATACCGGTTCCTTGCCTTCCAGCTCGTTGAAGCTCTTGCCCATGTCTTCATAGGGATACAACTCGGTGCCGAGCACCCAGATTTCCTCGGCATCCTCGCCGGCGGTCTCGACGTCGATCTCGTTCGCCATTTCCATGACGCTGACGTATTTGCGCACCTGCTTGACGCTGTCGTAGCCGGCGCCGGCCGCCTTGTCGAAGTCGAACTCTTCGAATTCCCAGAAGTAGCGGTTGTCGTCGCGATAGGGCGCGGTCAGCACATCTCTGCGCGGATTGAAGGCGATCTTCTTCTGGCCGAGGCTGTGCGCCAGCTGCACGCCGATTTCCCAGGACGTGTGGTTGCTGTCGAGACGATCCTGCGCATTGGCGAACAGTACGCGCGCTTCGCCAATCCACGGATCGTTGTCCTGGTACGTGTCGTCGAGCAGGGCTCGGGCGAGGCGGTTGAGGTAATCGCCCACGCTGGCATTCATGTCCGGCGTGGCGCTGTGCAGCTTGCGCCAGAGCAGTTTCAGGCCGGGGAAGCGCCTGATCGACAGGGTTTCGACGCGGGCGTCCTCGATCACCGAGATCACTGCCATCTGCATCGGGTTGAGCGCCTCGGCGGAGATCGGCTGCAGGGTTTCGACGATGTGGGCGGCGCAGTGGGCGGCGGTAGCGCGGTACAACTCCAGGCCGGCGACCTTGCCTTCAGGACTGTCGAAGTCATCGAACGCATCGGGCAGATGCAGCAGGTAGTCCTCGATATACGGCCGATAGCCTTCGCGCGATTCAAAGTCGCCCGAGGTCGGACGCATGAAGAAGTCGCGGGCCCAGAGCGCGCGCAGGTACATATTGATGCGCCGCTGCACGTCGACCAGCAGCGTACCCTTGCGCTCCTTCTGCATCATCGCCAGCGACTCTTTCGACTCCAGGCTGAAGTAGCGGATCTGCTCCTCGTAGTTGGTGCGGTGCGCATGCGCGCCCCACAGCGCCCAGCGGCGCAGGCCGCCCAGCGTCAGCTGCTGGAACAGGGTTTCCAGCTTGTCCAGCATCGGCCTCACGCCGCGCGGCGCCTGCGCGATCAGGGTGTTGATGAACTGGAGGTAGCTGAGGAACAACTGTGCGTCGGCAAGCCGATTGGCGGCCGTAGGCGCAGTGGCGAGCAGCAGTTCGATCACCGCGCCGGAGGTCTTTGAGGCCAGCATCAGCGAGGCGGTGGCCAGATCGGCAATCACGTCCTCGCCAACTTCCTTGGCGACGTGCGGCGCTTGCTCGATCCAGGTTTCGACCAGGGTATCGCCCCGGCCAAGACCGCGAATCGCCGCGGCGCCTTTCAGGTAGTTATCCAGCCCGCGCGCCGAAAAGATCTTGGCCGCGTCGTGCCAGTTGGCTTCCAGAGCCTGCCGGCTGTGGGGCGACAGGTCCTGCAGAAGTTCGGCGTAGTCGACGAGGTTGACCGACATTTTCAGCTCAGAAGAACGTGCTCACCGCGGCGTCCAGCGCATCGCGCATGTCCGGGTCGTCGGTGATCGGGCGCACCAGCGCAACGCGACAGGCTGCCTGCGGGTTGACGCCCTTGGCGATCAGGCTGCCGGCGTAGATCAGCATCCGGGTCGACAGGCCTTCGTCAAGGCCGTGGCCTTTGAGGTTGCGCGAACGTTCGGCGATCGACACCAGCTTGCCGGCAACGCCGGCATCGACGCCCGACTCATGGGCGACGATCTCGGTCTCGATGTCATGTTCGGGGTAGGTGAAGTCGAGGCCGCCGAAGCGCTGCTTGGTCGACTGCTTTAAATCCTTCATCAGCGACTGGTAGCCGGGGTTGTAGGAAATGACAATCTGGAAATCGGGGTGGGCGTGGACCAGCTCGCCCTTCTTTTCCAGCGGCAGCACGCGCCGGTTGTCGGTGAGCGGATGGATCACAACAGTGGTGTCCTGGCGCGCCTCGACCACTTCGTCGAGATAGCAGATGGCACCGTGACGCGCCGCGATGGCGAGCGGGCCGTCCTGCCACTCGGTGCCCGAGGCGGAGAGCAGGAAACGGCCAACCAGGTCGCTCGCCGTCATGTCCTCGTTGCAGGCCACGGTGATGAGCGGCTTGCCCAGCTTGTGCGCCATGTATTCGACGAAGCGCGTCTTGCCACAGCCGGTCGGGCCCTTGAGCATCATGGGCATGCGAACGGAATAAGCGGCCTCGAACAGTTCCACCTCGTCGGCCACCGGCCGGTAGTAGGGTTCCTGGGTGATGCGGTATTGATCGATGATGTTGGACATGATTTTCTCCGGTCGAACGTTTTGATGGGAAGGCCGGCATGGGGCCGGCCCTCGGGTCATGACGCTCGGGCTGTCAGACCGTCTTGCCGCGGAAGATCACCATCGCCGCGCCCTGGGACTGATTGAAGTTGTTGTAGCCAATCAGTCGAACATGGTTGTTGGGGTTCGCTTTCCGGCATGACTCGGCTTCACCCAGGATGCGGTCGACATCGGTCTCGCCGAACATCGGCAGCTTCCACATGTACCAATACGAATCCATGAGATGTTCCGGCTCGGTGTGTTCGATGGCCGGGTTCCAGCCCTTCTTGACCAGATACTCGACCTGCTTGCGGATGTTTTCCTCGTCCATGGCCGGCAGATAGGAGAAGGTCTCGAACTTGCGGCTCGATGGGTCGCTGAGCCGGCTTTTGTAATCCATCACATCAGACATTTTTATTTCCTTTCAATATGAGATTCCGGATCCCGGATCACCACGCTGGCGCATCCGGGATGACCTTGCGACTACTGCGCAAGGTCACTTGTGGGCAACGTCCAGCTTGTCGACAGTGTCGAATTCGAACTTGATCTCTTTCCAGGTTTCCATGGCGATCTTCAGTTCGGGGCTGTGCGCGGCGGCGGCGGTCAGGATGTCCTTGCCTTCCTTCTCGATCTGGCGGCCCTGGTTGCGAGCTTCCACGCAAGCCTCCAGTGCGACCCGGTTGGCGGCGGCGCCGGCAGCGTTGCCCCAGGGATGGCCCAGGGTGCCGCCACCGAACTGCAGCACGGAGTCGTCGCCGAAAATGCTGACTAGGGCCGGCATGTGCCAGACGTGGATGCCGCCGGAAGCAACCGGGATCACGCCGGGCATGGAACCCCAGTCCTGATCAAAGAACAGGCCGCGGCTGCGATCCTCCTTGATGAACTCGTCACGCATCGTGTCGATCCAGCCGAGCGTCGCGTCGCGGTCGCCTTCCAGCTTGCCGACCACGGTACCGGAGTGCAGGTGATCGCCGCCGGACAGGCGCAGCACCTTGGTCAGCACGCGGAAGTGGATGCCGTGGTGCGGGTTGCGGTCGAGCACGGCGTGCATGGCGCGGTGGATGTGCAGCAGCATGCCGTTGTCACGACACCAGTTGGCCAGACCGGTGTTGGCGGTCAGGCCACCGGTCAGGTAGTCGTGCATGATGATCGGGGCGCCGATTTCCTTGGCGAACTCGGCCCGCTTGTACATCTCTTCCGGCGTCGGCGCAGTGACGTTGAGATAGTGGCCCTTGCGTTCGCCGGTTTCGCGTTCGGCCTTCAGTGTGGCTTCATGCACGAAGGAGAAACGGTCGCGCCAACGCATGAAGGGCTGGCTGTTGACGTTCTCGTCGTCCTTGGTGAAGTCCAGACCACCGCGCAGGCACTCGTACACAGCACGACCATAGTTCTTGGCGGACAGACCCAGTTTCGGCTTGATGGTGCAGCCCAGCAGCGGACGGCCGTACTTGTTCATACGGTCGCGTTCCACCTGGATGCCGGCGGGCGGGCCGCCACAGGTCTTGACGTAGGCAATGGGAAAGCGCACGTCTTCCAGACGCAGGGCACGCAGGGCCTTGAAGCCGAACACGTTGCCGACCAGCGAGGTCAGCACGTTGACGACCGAACCTTCCTCGAACAGGTCGATCGGGTAGGCCACGAAGGCGTAGAAGCAGGTGTCGTCACCGGGCACGTCCTCGATGTGATAGGCGCGGCCCTTGTAGTAGTCCAGGTCGGTCAAAAGGTCGGTCCACACCGTAGTCCAGGTACCGGTGGACGATTCAGCGGCCACGGCGGCGGCGACTTCCTCACGGTCCACTCCGGGTTGCGGGGTGATCTTGAAACAGGCCAGGATGTCGGTATCCAGCGGGGTGTAATTCGGGGTCCAGTACGTCTGGCGATATTCCTTCACGCCAGCGTTGTAGGTTTTGACTGCCATGATCGCTCCTTCTATCGGTGATGGGTTTCCACTCGTCTTGCACGCGGCGCGTGAAGTGGGATCCATCATGCAAAAATAAGATCATCAATAACAGTCACGATTTTCTATGTTTGATATAGACTTTTATCTATGAGACATCACACCACCTTCCGCCAACTGGAAATTTTCGAGTCCATCGCCCGCCTGGGCAGCTTCACGCGCGCAGCCGACGAGCTTTACCTGACCCAGCCAACCATCTCCATGCAGATGAAGAAGCTCACCGACATGGTCGGCGTGCCGCTGGTCGAACAGGTCGGCAAGAGGCTCTTCCTGACCGACGCGGGCCGGGAACTTGCCCAGACCTGCCGGGAGGTGTTCGGCCTCATGGACCGTTTCACCATGTCGGTGGCCGAACAGCAGGGTTTGAAGAAAGGCCGACTGGCACTGGCGGCGGTGTCCACCGCCTCTTATTTCGCGCCGCGTTTGCTGGGTGAGTTTTCGAAGCTGTATCCGGGCGTGGAAGTCTCGCTCAAGGTAACCAACCGCGAACAGCTGTTGGCCAGCCTGGCCGACAACCTGGCCGATCTCTACATACTCGGTCAGCCGCCCGAGGATATCGACGTGGTGGCCAAGTCATTCATGTGCAACCCATTGGTGGTGCTGGCCGCGCCCGACCATCCCCTGGCTGGCCAGAAGGAGATCCCGCTGGCACGCCTGGCAGGAGAAGCCTGGCTGGTGCGCGAAGAAGGTTCCGGCACGCGGGCGGCCGTTGAACGGCTATTCGCCGAGGAAGGACTGGAATTCCGCCCGCGCATGGCCCTGGGCAGCAACGAGGCGATCAAGCAGGCCATCCTGGCCGGGCTGGGCATCGCTGTCATGTCGACCCACTCGCTGACCCTGAACTCGCCCGACCAGTTCGCCATCCTGAAGGCCAAGGGCTTCCCGATCTGCCGCCAGTGGTACGCCGTCTATCCCGCCGGCAGCCAGCTATCGTCAGTCACCCGTACCTTCCTCGACTATCTGCTGAGCCAGGATCGCGCGCTCACGTCCTGCCCTAACGCCTGAGCCGGCTCAGCCAACGCCCCAACCGAAGAAACCAGAGTGAAGGTAATGTGCCGCCATACAGGCCGCAGCCGCAGGCAAACCCCGTCGCACATTAGAATAACGCGCAAAAAACTTCATACCCATTTCATCGGCAACAAATTTGCATTCCGTGCAAGCTTTCGTCATGCCCGCGAAGGCGGGCATACAGCTTGATGGGACTAGGTCCTGGCCTTCGCGGGGACGACGGCTCCGTTCGGTATAGGACTGCCGGATTGATTGTGCGATTGACATTCCATTGCCTCGCGAACATGATCGACAAAGCCCAATCAGGGAGGTAAAAAAATGAACAAAATCAGTTCCGTTTCCACATTCAGCCTCACCGACATGCTGGCTGCGTCCAATGTTTCCAGTCATGCGGCATCCGCCACTTCCAACAACGCGATTCAGGACTTGCTGAACAAACTGTCATCCGACAAGGCGGATGCCCTGAAAAAGAAGCTGGCGGATGCCCAGAGTCTCCAGCAGCAATTGAGCGTGATGCGCAAAAACTCGAAATCCAGCGCCAAGGGCGACGCCAAGGCACACCTGGAACGCATCAAGGCCGAAATCCAGATGCTTCAAAGCATGGGCGGTGACCCGAAGGTCGTTGCGCGCCGTATTGCCCAGTTGGCGAGGGAACTCGCCCAAGTCACCGCGGAATATGCCTCGGCGGGCAGCGGCAGCCAGGATAGCTCGTCGGACGGAAGCGGGGCGACGGCGGGGGCAAGCTCGACCCCGGCGGTAAGCGCCAGTGCGGAGGGTGCCGCCGCTACGGAGGGCACCGCCGCCGCAAGCGCTTCGGCCACAGCGAACGTTTCCGCCAATACGCCCTCGGCCGCGACCGGCACGACAACCGGCACCGAAACCGCGGGGACAACCACCGAGGACGCATCCACCACATCCCCTGCCATGGCCAAAGACGCGAAAAGTACGGCCGACACCTACCGCCAGAACCTGCTAGACGGCCTACAGTCCTCTTTCAGCAAGATGGCTGAAAAGGCCAGCGAGTCGCTGGCGGATAGGGACTTCCAGAATCAAGTCCGAGGCCTGATCGCCAAGCTCAAAGCCCTGGCCCATAAGGTAGAGGAACAACTCAAGGCAGAAGGCAAGACGGACGACACGAGCCGCATGGAAACGAACCAAAGCCTGGACGAAGCGGAACGCGCCGCCAATCAGATCGCGACCGCCAGCCTAGCCGGTGACACGGGCTCGGCCGGGATCAGCGTGTTCGCATAACTGGAACGCATTTTTCGGCTTTCCACCGGGCCAGTTTGCCGCCTGATGGAAAGCGAATGTTAGCCTTGATTTTCAAATAGGCCGGCGGTCGTGGTGCTGGCGCCTGTGATCGAAGCGAGAAAGCTGTAATTCGCGGTGCCGGCGCTTGAGGACCGGTCGTCGAACGTAAGACCGCCGTGGTGTTGAGCGTAGCGGAGGTTGGCAATAATCGTGTTGTTATCGAGGTTGCCCAGGCGGCGAGAATCGTTTGACAACATTTGGTTGTTCGACGCCATCATGGCTGGGGTCCAACTCAAAGCTTGACGGACTTCCGGTGTCATCTTGTCGTACAGGGCATTGATCGCCATGCCCTCTCCCCGGAAATCGCCTAGTTGGGTTTGAAGAGAGCAGGGCTCTAGGGAAACAGACATCCTCCCCGCAAGAACTCCATTGGCATGATCTTGCTCAGTCTTGGAAAAATTCCCGGAGGAATTGAGATTCATAGCCGCCAATTCCTGGTCACTAAAGGACGAGAAATCAATTAGACCGAATTCCTGAACATTGACCTGACTAGCAGGGATATTGGCCTTCCGCGCAGCTTGCTGTATCAGGCCATCCAGCTTTGGGCGAGCGGACATGCCTACGTCCTTGAATGTTTGATCGGCAGTCTGAGCAGATGATAGTTTCGCACTCTCGGAAAGGCTGACGATCACGCTGCTGGTCGTAGATACGACGGTCGTGTCATTTCCCGTTGCAGCTGGACTTGTACCCGATGTCGTTGTGGCGCGTTTCCAACCTGGTTGCCATCCGCCGCGTTGGCATAGGCGGAATTGGCAAGAATGCTGCTGTATGAACTCCCCACGCCGGTAATACTCATTTTTTTCTCCCGAAGTTATTTATCAGTCCTGCATGACTTACATCTATAACAATAAGCCCCTGCTAGACATGGTTTTTTCTACTACGCATCAATAGCACGCCCGTTCAGGCTGGGAGATGACCTCCTCGTTCCCCTCCCCTTAATTGCAAGGTTCATAGGTTGGCTTGCAACTTGCGAACACCTAGAAGTAAAAAAAACATTCGGAGGTTCGTCATGACCATTCAGGCCGCATACGCCGGCAAATACTGCCGATATCGTCAGTATTTCGCGAGCGGCGCGAGAAGCATCCGCCGCCTCGTCCGTCGTTGCGGTGTCCTCGACCCGTTCAAACGCCGATAAGTCGGTTGAGGCGAGGCTTGCCGCAATCGAATCAAAGGATGCCGCGAGCAGGACGCCGGACGATTGGGATTACCTGTTTGCCAACGACCAGAAACTCGCCGAGATCACCAAAAAGGAGAATCAACATCCTGGCATCCTGACCGCGGAGGAAGTCGACTACGAGCAAAAAGCACGGGGATTCGTTAATACCATGGCGAACCTCAGTGCGGCGGAAAAGGCACTTTACGACAAGGCAGTCGCCTTCGGCGACCCCCAGGCCGCCGAAGGCGTCAGTGAGATCGCATTCATTCGCGCGGCGGGACACACGGCGGCCGGAGCCAACGGAACAACCTACGACCCGACCAAGACCGAAATCACGGCGGCCAACATCGAGAAATACTTCAGCTACAAAGTGGTCGATTCAAGTGGCAAAACCCGATCCCGGTTTCAGGCCCTGACCCAGTTTTTGCAGGCCCATCCTTCCGCGTGAAGGAAGCATGTATTTGCCCCCCCCGAGTGAACTCGACAAAGCGGATCAACGAATCCCGTTGACGTTCTGTAGAGAGGCAATGCGTTCTTCCGGCGGCGGATGGGTCATGAACAGCCTTCAGGTCGCCAGCCGCGACCTATTCGGGCCCGATGTGAGCTATCCTCCCGCCAGCGATTCACCCGACACATAAACATCATGACACCCGCCCTGCTCGACGCCGCCTCCGCCGCCCTCACCGACATGCTGACTTTTACCCAGCCAGCCGACGCGGTGCTTTCCGCCTTTTTCCGCAGCCGCCCGAAACTAGGCGGCCGCGACCGCGCCTTCATCGCCGAATCGGCCTATGGCGTGATCCGTCGTCTGCGCAGCCTGGAACAGGTCACGGCGTCGGTCGCACCGCGCACCTTGCTGATTGCCTGGCTGGCCCGGCACGGCGGCCATACCCTGCGCGAATTCGAGGCCATCGTCGCCAAGGACGAAATGGACTGGCTGAAGGCGATCAAGGCCACCCGCCTGGACGATGTCCTGCCGGCCATCCGGCTCGATCTGCCGGACTGGTTGTACGAGCGGCTCGCCCAACAATATGGCGACCAGCTCGAACCGCTGATGACCGCGATGAACCGCCCCGCGCCGCTCGATCTTCGGGTCAGCCGGATGAGCCGCGAGGCGGCACTGACCAACCTGATGACCGACGGCATCGAAGGCGCGCCGACGCCCTATTCGCCCTGGGGCCTGCGCCTAAAGGGCAAGCCGGCGCTGAATAAACACACGCTGTTCACCGACGGCGTGGTCGAGGTGCAGGACGAAGGCAGCCAGTTGCTGGCCCTGCTGACCGGCGCCCGGCGCGGCGAGATGATCTGCGACTTCTGCGCCGGCGCCGGCGGCAAGACCCTGGCCCTGGGCGCAATGATGAAGAACACCGGTCGGCTCTACGCCTTCGACGTGTCGGAAAAACGCCTGGCCAACCTGAAGCCGCGCATGGCCCGCTCCCAACTGTCCAACGTCCATCCGCAACTGATCTCCGACGAGAACGACACCAAGGTCAAGCGCCTGGCCGGCAAGATGGACCGGGTGCTGGTCGACGCCCCCTGTTCCGGCCTCGGCACCCTGCGCCGCAACCCGGACCTGAAATGGCGCCAGACGCCGGAATCGGTGCTCGAACTGACCACCAAGCAGGCCGCCATCCTGGGCTCTGCCGCGCGCATGGTGAAGACCGGCGGCCGGCTTGTCTACGCCACATGCAGCCTGTTGCCGGAAGAGAACGAGGCCATCGTCGAGGGCTTTCTCGCCGGCCACCCGGAATTCAAACTCAAGCCCGTCAACGAGATTCTGGCCGAACAGGGCGTCACGTTGGAGATGGGCGACTACTTGCGCCTGAATCCGCAAACCCACGGTACGGATGGCTTTTTCGCGGCGGCGCTGGAAAGAGAATGACGCCCCCTGTGTCATGCCCGCGCAGGCGGGTATCCAGTTTGATTGGACTGGGTTCACGCCTGCGCGGGAACGACACAATGGCTTTGCTGCTCGTCTTGCTTTCGCTAACTGCCGTCCCCGCCCTCGCCTCGCCACCGCTCGAATTCACCCTGCAAGGCACCGCCCAGCTTGCCTTCACGCCGGGTGACGATGCCGGGGCACTGGTGGTCAACGCCATCCGGCAGGCCCGGTCGCAGATTCTGGTCCAGGCCTACAGCCTGACCCATCGGGCAATCGCCGGCGCACTGATCGCCGCCCGGCAGCGCGGCGTGGATGTCCAGGTCATCGCGGACCGGGAACAGGACCGGCACATTGAAACCTCGCTGGTCAGCTACCTGGCCGAACACGGTGTCAGCGTCTATCTGGACGGCGAACACAGTGCCGCGCACAACAAGGTGATGATCATCGACAACGGCCTACCCGACGCTGCGGTCATCACCGGCTCGTTCAACTTCACCACGGCGGCCCAGTTCCGCAACGCCGAGAATCTGCTTATCCTGCGCGGCAATCCGTTGCTGGCTGAAGCCTATGCCGCCAACTGGCGGCGCCACCGCACCCACTCGCTCCCGCTACGCCCATGATCACCGATACCCCCACCCAGAACCTGGTCGAGGCCCTGCTCACCGACCTGTCCAATTCCGTCCTGCTCAGCCAGTCGGCCATACTGCTGGCGTCCCTTGGCCTGGGCTGGCTGGCCGCACACAAGATCGAGATCAACCAGTCGGACAAGACCCGCGATATCTGGCACGCCCTGGAGTGGAAACGTTTCCTGATACCGCTGTTTTCCCTGATCCTGATCCTGATCGCCCGACCCTTCATGGCCCACTGGGAAAGCACGCATCTGCTCAACCTGGCCGCACCACTGCTGCTGTCGATGTTCGTCATCCAGCTTTTCTTCTTCTTCCTGCGCAGCGTGCTCAACCATGGCGCCGTCCTGCGCGGCATTGAGCGCACGGTTTCCTGGCTGGTCTGGGGCATCGTCGCGATCCACATCACGGGCTATCTCAACGCCCTTATCGACGCCCTGGACAGCATCGGCTTCAACGTCGGCAAACAACACATTTCCCTCTACACCGCCCTGCTCGGGATTTTCTCGGTCACCATCACCCTGGTCGCGGCCCTGTCGCTTGGACGCCTGGTGGAAAGCCGGCTGATTGCCGCCAGCAACCTGGACGGCAACCTCAAGGCCGCCCTGGGCAAGATCGTTCGCAGCCTCTTGGTGCTAGTCGCGATACTCATTGCCTTGCCGCTGGTCGGCATCGACATTACCGTGCTCTCCGTATTCAGCGGCGCGCTGGGCGTCGGCCTCGGCCTCGGTCTGCAAAAAATCGCCAGCAATTACGTCTCCGGCTTCACCATCCTGCTGGAAAACTCCATTCGCATCGGCGACATGGTGACGATCAACGACCGCTACGGTGAAGTTCGCAAGATCGCCACCCGCTATACCATCATCCGCAGTCTGGACGGCAGCGAAACAGTTCTACCCAACGAAACCCTGATCACCTCGGCGGTGACCAACCACAGCCTGAGCAACCCCGACAACATGGTCAGCATCCCGATACAGGTCGCCTACGATGCCGATCTGCGCAAGGTCGAGGCCACCATGCTCGAAATAGCCCGCCAGCACCCGGACGTGCTGACCGAACCCCCGCCCGTCGTGCGTCTTGCCGACTTCGGCGACAACGGGATCAACCTGAAACTGGTGGTATGGTTCAAGCACCCGGAACATGGCCAGCAGTCGCTGATATCCGATTTGAACTGGTCACTATGGGAAGGATTCAAGCAAGGCGGCATCGAGATACCGTACCCGCAGCGGGTGGTGCGTATCGTTGGCGACAGCGACGGACTGCAAGGTTGAAAGCACACATGGTTATGCAGGCTCTATGGCCTGCAACCTTCTGACATGACCGATCCGGCCTTCCCCTTCGACCCCGCCCCCATCCTCGCCACCCTGCCCAATCTGCCCGGCGTCTACCGGATGCTGGGCGAAGCAGGCGAGGTGTTGTACGTGGGCAAGGCGCGCGACCTGAAGAAACGGGTGTCGAGTTATTTCCAGAAGTCCGATCAGTCGCCCCGCATCCGGCTGATGGTGGCGCGTATCCGCGACATCCAGATCACTGTCACCCGATCGGAGTCCGAGGCGCTGTTGCTGGAGAACAACCTGATCAAGGGGTTGAACCCCAAGTACAACATCCTGTTCCGTGACGACAAGTCGTATCCCTATGTGCTGCTGACCGGTCATGCGTTTCCGCGTCTGGCCTATTTCCGGGGCACGCCGGACAAACGCGATCAGGCCTTCGGGCCGTTTCCCAACTCCTATGCGGTGCGCGAGAGCCTGCAAATCCTGCAAAAGGTGTTTCGCTTGCGAACCTGCGAGGACACGGTGTTCGCCAACCGTTCGCGGCCCTGCCTGCTGCATCAGATCAAACGGTGCAGCGGGCCATGCGTGGGGCTGGCGTCAAAAGAGGACTATGCCCGCGACGTGGAGAACGCGACGCTGTTCCTGCAAGGCAAGGACGACGTATTGATGGGCGACCTGATGGCCAAGATGGAAGCGGCGGCCGCCGACTTGCGCTTCGAGGACGCGGCGATTTATCGCGACCAGGTGCAAGCGCTGGCACGGGTGCGCGAGAAACAGTTCGTCGAGAGCCGGGGCGCGCAGGATGCCGATGTAGTCGGGCTGGCCTTGACGGGCGGCAAGGCCTGCGTCTATCTGATGATGATCCGGGCCGGGCGCAACCTGGGTGGCAAGGCGTTTTTTCCGAGCAATGCCGAGGAAGCGGATGCCGCGCTGGTGCTGGAGGCCTTCCTGTCGCAGCACTATGCCGGCCGTTCGGTGCCCGCCGTGCTGGTGCTGGGCACCGGGGTCGAGGGCATGGCTTCATTTCTGGCCGAGGAATCCGGCCACAAGGTGCAGGTGGTGGACAACCCGGTCGGCGAGCGGCGCAACTGGCTGCGCATGGCCGAACACAACGCCGAACTGGCGCTGATCGCCCGCGAAGGCCAGCGCGCCGGCCAGGAACAACGCCTGGCCGCGTTGAACGAGGCGCTGGGCGAGACCAACATCCAGCGCATCGAGTGTTTCGACGTCAGCCACACCATGGGCGAGGCGACCGTGGTGTCCTGCGTGGTCTATGACAATGGCGGCATGAAGTCGTCCGAATACCGTCGTTTCAACATCGACACGCCGACGCCGGGCGACGATTACTACGCGATGCGCGATGCGCTGACCCGGCGTTATTCGCGGCTGGCCGAAGGCGAAGGCAAGCTGCCCGATCTGCTGCTGATCGACGGCGGCCGGGGCCAGCTCAACGTGGCGCTGGAGGTGCTGAACGAACTGGGGCTGGGCCAGGTCGCCATGCTGGGTGTAGCCAAGGGAGAGGCGCGCAAACCCGGCCTGGAGCAGCTCATCCTGCCCGACGAGAAGGAACCGCTGCGTCTGCCACCCGACCATCCGGCGCTGCACCTGATCCAGGAAGTACGCGACGAAGCCCACCGCTTCGCCATTACCGGCCATCGCGCCAAGCGGGCCAAAAAGCGCACCACCTCGTCGCTGGAGGACATTCCGGGGATCGGCCCGAAACGGCGCCAGAGGCTGCTACAAACTTTTGGCGGCCTGCGCGGCATCCAGTCGGCCGGCATCGAGGAACTGGCCCAGGTCGAAGGCATGAGCCGGGAACTGGCGGAAAAGCTGTATCGGGCATTACACTGAGACATGGCCTTCAATCTGCCCAATACCCTGACCTGGCTACGAATCGTGCTGATCCCGCTATTCGTAGTCGTGTTCTATCTGCCTGGTGACTGGCTACCACCTCACTTGGTCAACATCGTCGCCACCGGTCTTTTCGCCCTGGCCTCAGCCACTGATTGGCTGGACGGCTGGCTGGCACGCAAGCTCAACCAGACCTCCGCTTTCGGCGCCTTCCTCGATCCGGTCGCCGACAAATTGATGGTAGCGGCGGCCCTGCTGGTATTGGTCGACCTGAGTCGAGCCGGCATCGTGGCTTCGCTGATAATCATCGGCCGGGAAATCGCCATCTCCGCCCTGCGCGAGTGGATGGCGCACGAAGGCAAATCGAAGAGCGTAGCTGTCTCGTTCGTCGGCAAGTTGAAGACCAGTGCGCAAATGCTCTCCATCCTGCTGCTGCTCTACCACGATCCATTGCTGGGACTGAACTGCGGCGTAATCGGCCAGTGGCTGCTTGATATCGCTGCCTTCCTGACCTTGTGGTCGATGTTCCATTACCTGCGCATGGCCTGGCATGCCATGAAGGACCAGCCCGCCTGAGTCGAAGCCATGTCTACAGCACAACGCATCATCACCGCCCGCCCTGTCACCGATGTCCCGCCCGTAGTCGAGGAGTCGCTCGACCACGCCGAACGCTCCGAGCTGAAAGCGCGCATCAGCGAATTGATGAAAGAGCAGGACGCCATCCTGCTGGCCCATTACTACACCTCGGGCGACCTTCAGGACCTGGCCACCGAGACCGGTGGCTGCGTGTCGGATTCACTGGAAATGGCCCGCTTCGGGCATGCGACATCCGCGAAGACCCTCATCGTGGCTGGCGTCCGGTTCATGGGCGAAACGGCCAAGATACTGAACCCGGAAAAGCGGGTGCTGATGCCGGACCTGCGCGCCGAGTGTTCGCTCGATTTATCCTGCCCGGCCGACGATTTCGCCGCATTCTGCGACCAGCATCCGGACCGCACCGTGGTGGTCTACGCCAACACCTCTGCCGCCGTCAAAGCACGCGCCGACTGGATGGTCACCTCCAGCATCGCCGTACCGGTCGCAAAACACCTGCACGAACAGGGCAAGAAGATACTCTGGGCGCCCGACCGTTATCTAGGCGATTACGTTCAGAAAACCACCGGCGCCGACATGGTGCTGTGGCAGGGCTCCTGCGTGGTGCACGAGCGATTCAAGGCCGACGGAATCCGCGAGTTGAAGCAGTCCCATCCTGAGGCCGCCGTGCTGGTGCACCCGGAATCGCC
The DNA here is from genome assembly GCA_031291185.1 of Parasulfuritortus sp. Taxonomy (GTDB): domain Bacteria; phylum Pseudomonadota; class Gammaproteobacteria; order Burkholderiales; family Thiobacillaceae; genus Parasulfuritortus. The sequence continues at coordinate 36,915 of JARLJM010000015.1, forward strand.
GGCCACGGTCATCGCCCTGGCCGACGTAGTCGGCTCAACCACGCAGTTGATCAATGCCGTACGCGACCTTCCACAACCGACTTTCATCGTCGCCACCGATAACGGCATCTTCCACAAGATGCGCGAAGTTGCGCCGGGCAAACTGTTGCTTGAGGCGCCGACCGGCGGACGCGGCGCAACCTGCGTATCCTGCGCCCATTGCCCCTGGATGGCGATGAATGGCCTGCGCAGCCTGTTGCATGTACTGGAAACCGGCATCAACGAAATTCACGTCCCGGAAGACATCGGTACCAAGGCGGTCCATTCGATCAACCGGATGTTGAATTTCGCCTCTGCCAACAAGGTCGCATTACGCGGCAGCAGCGGAGACTGAGTCGTTTAAATTGCGTACAATTATCAAGACTATGGTGGTCGTTTCATACCAGCCGCTCAATCCATTCGTGTAATAAGATGGGCGCACTCCAAGTAACAACAAACACCATCGTCAGCCAGAGGGGATAAGACATCATGGGCATCATGCAGGAATTCAAGGAATTCGCCGTTCGTGGCAACGTCGTGGATATGGCCGTGGGCGTCATCATTGGCGGTGCCTTCGGCAAGATCGTTGATTCCCTGGTGAAGGACGTGATCATGCCCCCCATCGGCTTGCTCACAGGTGGAGTCGACTTCAATCAGCTCTACATCAACCTCAGCAGCGTTTCCTATGAATCCATGGCTGCGGCTGAAAAGGCCGGCGCACCGCTGATCAAGTACGGCATGTTCATCAATTCGCTGATCAACTTCATCATCATCGCATTCGTGATCTTCATGCTCATCAAGGGCATCAACAAGCTGAAACGCGAAAAGCCGGCCGCACCTGTCGAAGCCCCTCCCACGCCGGAAGACATTCTTCTGCTGCGCGAAATTCGAGATTCCCTCAACAAATGACCATTTTCAAGGAGTCATCAATGCGTATTTCCCTTATGAGTGCCCTCACCGTTGCCCTGATTTCCGCTGGCATTACCAGCGCCCAGGCTGACCAGACCTACTACAACCCTGCCAACCCTGCCAGCAGCACCGGCTTCACCAATGGCTATGAACTGTTCCGTACCATTGGCTGCCCCGGCAAGGCCCTGTTTGACAAGGCTTGCGACGTTCCGGCCCCGGCCCCTGTTGCCGCTCCAGCTCCCGCCCCTGTCGCTGAACCAGCACCGGCTCCCGCCCCTGTCGCTCCCGCACCGATGGACAGCGATCATGACGGTGTGGTTGACGCTCTGGACAAGTGCCCCGACACCCCCGCGGGTGACAAGGTTGACGAAAACGGCTGCACCATCAAGAACGTGATCGTTCTGAAGGGCGTCAACTTCGACTTCGACTCCGCCAAGCTGCGTCCCGAGTCCTACGCGATTCTGGACCACGCTGTCGCGACCCTGAAGCAGAACAAGTTCCCGAAGACCGAACTGGCCGCTTACACCGACAGCGTGGGCAAGGATGCTTACAACATGAAGTTGTCTGATCGCCGCGCCAAGGCTGTCAAGGACTACATGGTCAGCAAGGGCTGCCCGGCTGACAGCCTCACCAGCAAGGGTTTTGGCGAAGCTGACCCGATCGGCAACAACAAGACCAAGGCTGGCCGCTTTGAAAACCGTCGGGTCGAGTTGCATCTCCAGTAATCACTGGACCCGCAGAATTGAAAAAGGCCGCGTCTGCGGCCTTTTTCTTTGCCTAGCGGCCTCAACCAATCTAGTTAAGATTCGCCATGAGGACGGTTCCGGATATCATCCCGCTTCCCGCAGCAAGACACACTTTTGTTTGGCGCAATTCGGGATCGCCTTACCAATCATTTTTCATAAGGGGTTAACAATGCGTATTGGCTTTATGACCACCCTCGGCGTGGTGCTGATTTCTTCCGGCATTCACTGTGCTCAGGCTGAACAGCCTTATTACAACCCCGCTAGTCCGACCAACCCAACCGGTTTCACTACAGGCTACGAACTGTTCCGCACCATCGGCTGCCCAGGCAAGGCACTCCTCGATCGGCCCTGCGACGTCCCGGCCCCCGCGCCTGTCGTCGCCCCGGCGCCTGCTCCGGCCCCCGTTGCCGAACCGGCACCGGCTCCCGAGCCTGTTGCTCCCGCCCCAATGGATAGCGATCATGACGGTGTCCCTGACTCGATGGACAAGTGCCCGGATACACCTGCTGGCGTCCAGGTCGATGCGGATGGCTGCCCTCTCGACAGCGATCATGACGGCGTTCCTGATTTCCGCGACAAGTGCCCAAATACGCCCGCCGGTGACAAGGTGGATGAATATGGCTGCACCATCAAGAACACCATCGTTCTGAAGGGCGTCAACTTTGATTTCAACTCTCCCAGGCTCCGCCCCGAATCCTATTCGATTCTGAATCACGCCGTCGCGACGCTGAAACAGAACAAGTTCCCGAAAACCGAACTGGCTGGTTACACCGACAACATCGGCAAGGACGCTTACAACCTCAAGTTGTCGGAACGCCGTGCCATGACCGTCCGACGTTTTATGATTGACGCGGGCTGCCCTGCCGACAGCCTCACTGCGAAGGGATTTGGCGAATCGGATCCGATCGCCGACAACAAAACCAAGGCTGGCCGTTTCGAAAACCGCCGGGTCGAGTTGCACCTCCAGTAATCACTGGGTCCGCTGAATCGAAAAAGGCCGCATCAGCGGCCTTTTTCTTTCGTGGTAATGGCGTTCAGCCAAGCTTGGGCAGATGCGCCAGCGAGTCCTTTATCGCCTCGACGGGATATACATAATCCTCAAGTTCCCCGGCGAAGTATTTGTCGTAGGACGCCATGTCGAAGTGTCCATGACCGGACAGGTTGAAGAACAGCGTTTTCGGCTCGCCGGTCTCCTTGCAACGCATGGCTTCATCGATACAGGCGCGAATGGCATGGCAGGATTCCGGCGCGGGAATGATTCCTTCGGCCCGGGCAAAGGCGACGCCGGCCTCAAACGTCGCCAGTTGCGGTACAGCGACGGCCTCGATCAAGCCTTCATGCAGCAACTGCGAGACCAGGGGTGAATCGCCGTGGTAGCGCAATCCACCGGCATGGATGCCGGGCGGCACGAAGTCATGGCCCAGGGTATACATCTGCATCAACGGTGTGTAGCCGGAGGCATCGCCGAAGTCATAAGTATAAATCCCCTTGGTCAGGGTCGGGCAGGAGGTCGGCTCGACCGCCACCAGGCGCAGGTTCGCGGCCCGCGCATCACCCGCCGCCTTGTCGGCGAAGAAGGGGAACGCCGCTCCGGCAAAGTTTGAACCACCGCCACAGGCCGCGAAGATCATGTCCGGGTAGTCGCCCACCTTCTCAAATTGCTTCTTGGCCTCCAGACCAATGATGGTCTGGTGATGACACACATGGTTGAGCACCGAACCCAGGGCGTAGTTGGTGTCCGGGCGGCTGGCGGCCTCTTCCACTGCCTCGGAAATGGCGATGCCCAGGCTGCCGGGCGAGTTGGGATCCTTGGCCAGGGCGTCACGACCGGCCTGGGTCATGGTGGTCGGGCTGGAGAACACCTCGGCACCCCATGTGTGCATCATGGAGCGACGGAAGGGCTTTTGCTGGTAACTCACCGCCACCATATAGACCCGCACTTCCAGTCCGAACATACGTCCCGCCAGAGCCATGGATGATCCCCATTGGCCGGCGCCGGTTTCGGTCGAGATGCGCTTGATGCCAGCCTGCTGGTTGTAATAGGCCTGCGGAATAGCGGTGTTGGGCTTGTGCGAACCGGCCGGAGAAACGCCTTCGTATTTGAAATAGATCTTGGCCGGCGTACCCAGTGCGGCCTCAAGGCGATGGGCGCGCACCAGCGGACTGGGCCGCCACATGGTGTAGGCCTCGCGTACCGCCTCGGGTATGGGAATCCAGCGCTCACCGGACATCTCCTGCTCCAGAATGGCCATGGGAAAGATTTCCGCCAGTTTTTCTGGTCCGACCGGATTACCGTCCGGGCCGAGCGGCGGTGACGGCTTGTTAGGCATGTCAGCCACCACGTTGTACCAATGGGTCGGTATGTCTTTTTCTTCAAGCAGAATCTTGGTCTCCGGCATTTAATGCTCCTCGGTTACGTCGTCGAACCTGCGCCGCGCCTCCCCCAAGGATAACGGCCAGGGCATCCGTCATCCTAATCCCGATCAGTCCTGCCGTCAGCCGGGGCTATACTGATATTTTGCTCTTCCACAGGTTTGCCATGGCCGTTGACCTCACCGAACACACGCTGGAATCCACCGATGTTTACCAAGGGCGCCTGCTACATGCAAAGTTGGACCGGGTACGCCTGCCCAATGGCAAGGAGTCCACCCGTGAATACCTGATCCATCCCGGTGCAGCCGTGATCCTGCCCATCTTCGACAACGGCGACATCCTGCTGGAGCGGCAACATCGCTATCCGCTGCGGCGTGACTTCTTCGAACTTCCAGCCGGAAAATTTGACCCTGACGAAGCCGAACTGGCCTGCGCCCAGCGCGAACTGCTGGAAGAAACCGGCTATGTCGCAACGGAATGGCGTTACATCAATACCCAATACCCCTGCATCGGCTACGCCAATGAACGCCTGGTCTATTTTCTGGCGCGAGGCCTGACCCACGAAGGTGACAACCTGGACCACGACGAGTTCCTGGAAGTCATCCGGCTACCGTTCCAGGAGGCGTTGGACATGGTTCGGGATAGCCGGATTGACGATGCAAAAACGGTAATGGGTCTGCTCTGGTGGACCCAGTTTGGTGACAAACGAGAGGAATGCATCAATGAACCAGAAATGGGTTTATGCCTTCGCTGAAGGTGACGGCAAGAACAAGAAGCTGCTTGGCGGCAAAGGTGCCAATCTATGCGAGATGACCCAGATCGGGATCAACGTGCCACCCGGTTTCGTGATCACGACCGAGGCCTGCCTGGCCAGCCTGGCGGACACCGAGCACAAACTGCCCGACGGGGTGATCGAGCAGGTTCGGCAATACATGACTGCCATCGAGGCAAAAACCGACAAGACCTTCGGCGGCCGGGACAATCCGCTCCTGGTCTCGGTACGTTCCGGCTCGGCAATGTCCATGCCCGGCATGATGGACACCATCCTTAATCTGGGCCTCAACGCCGATACCTTGCAAGGACTGATCCGCCAAACCGGAAACGAACGTTTCGGCTATGACGCCTACCGCCGATTCATTCAACTGTTCGGCAAGGTTGCCCTGGGCGTGCCGGATATCGAGTTCGACGCTGAGTTCGATGCGGTCAAGGTCGATGCCGGAGTCAAGCACGATGTCGGCCTGTCCGCCGTGCATCTGGCCGACATCGCTGAACGATTCCTGAAGGTGGTCGAGCGCGTCACAGGCAAACCGTTCCCGGCCGATCCTTTCGAGCAACTCAGCATCGCCATCAAGGCGGTATTCAATTCATGGCTGGGAAAGCGCGCAGTCGACTATCGGCGCGAGTTCAGGATCACGCCCGAGATGGCCAACGGCACCGCAGTCAACGTCGTGGCCATGGTATTCGGCAACATGGGCGACGACTCCGCCACCGGCGTCGGCTTCACCCGCGATCCCGGCACCGGAGAGAACGTCATGTTCGGCGAATACCTGATCAATGCCCAGGGCGAGGATGTTGTGACGGGTATCCGGACTCCGAAGCCGGTGGCCGAGATGGAACGCGAGATGCCAGACCTTTATCGGCAACTGGTCGAACTGCGCAACCGCCTTGAAGGTCATTACAGGGAGATTCAGGACTACGAATACACCATAGAGAAGGGCGTGCTTTTTTGCCTGCAAACCCGTAATGGCAAAATGAACGCCACGGCCTTGGTGCGCACCTCGGTCGAGATGGTCAACGATGGCCTGATCGACAAGAAGCTGGCCCTGCTGCGCATCCAGCCCGAGATGCTGGAGCAGTTGCTGTTCCCTCGCCTGGACCCAAAGACCAAGGCCAAGCCTGTAGCCAGGGGGCTTCCCGCCTCGCCTGGAGCCGCCTCGGGCATTGCGATATTCGATGCTGATCGCGCGGAGAAACTCGGCCGTGCTGGTGAGAAAGTCATCCTTGTCCGCGAGGAAACCAAGCCGGAAGACATCCACGGCTTCTTTGCCAGCCAGGGCATCCTGACCAGCCGGGGCGGTAAGACCTCCCACGCCGCCGTAGTCGCGCGCGGCATGGGCAAACCTTGCGTCGCTGGTGCCGAAGGCATCCACGTAGACGTACATACCCGCCAGGCTGTAGTCGGCGACCAGGCCTTCGGCGAAGGCGCGTTAATCACCATCGACGGCACCACAGGCCATGTCTATCTAGGTGAGGTCGCCATGATCGAGGCCGATTTCACTGACGAACTCGCCACGCTCCTGTCCTGGGCCGACGCAGCCGCACGACTCAAGGTCATGGCCAACGCCGACACTCCACACGACGCCGGGCGGGCCCTGAAATTCGGCGCGATGGGTATTGGCCTGTGTCGAACCGAACGCATGTTCAATGCGGTCGAGCGTCTGCCCATCGTGGTCGAGATGATCGTCGCCGAGACGACGGCCGACCGCCAGACAGCACTCGGAAAGTTGCTGCCGATCCAGCGCGAGGATTTCGTCGGCATATTCAAGGTCATGGCGCCTCGGCCCGTGACTATTCGACTGCTCGACCCACCGATTCACGAATTTCTGCCTTCTGAAAATCAGCTGGTGAAAGAACTCGATCAACTCCGGCACCTTCGCGACACTCTGCAAGGAATGCAGGTTCTCGCCGACTCAGTCGATTTCCTTTATCGCACACGGGACACCCACCCACAGGTGCATCTGCCGGCCGACCCCGCCCTGGTCGAAGAAGCGATCCAGAAAAAATGGACCATGCTGAGAAAGGTTAGAGCCCTGTTCGAGGTCAACCCGATGCTGGGCCATCGCGGTGTTCGTCTTGGCCTGACCTATCCAGAGATATATTCCATGCAGATCCGCGCCATTCTTGAAGCCGCGGCCGAATGTCAAAAGGCTGGAATAGAGGTCCATCCCGAGATCATGGTGCCTCAGGTATGTACAGCGCAGGAACTGAAACGGGTAAAGGAATGGGTGGAAAGCATCCGTACCGATGTCGAGAGCGCGCACAACTTGACGTTGTCGTTCAAGTTCGGCTCCATGCTTGAGGTGGTGCGTGCCTGCATGCGGGCCGAAAGCCTTGCAGAGGAAGCGGAATTCTTTTCCTTCGGCACCAACGATCTGACCCAGGCTACGTTCTCCTTCTCACGCGAAGATGCAGAGAACAAATTCTTGCCAATGTATAACCAAAGCCAAATTCTTCAGGACAACCCGTTTGAGGTTCTGGACGAGAAAGGAGTTGGTCGGCTCATGGAACTGGCCATCAACTGGGGCCGTATGGCCCGACCTGATATGAAAATCGGCATTTGCGGCGAGCATGGCGGTCACCCGAAATCAATCCGGTTTTGCCACCATATCGGACTAAGTTACGTCTCCTGCTCGGGACCACGAGTACCTATCGCCAGACTCGCCGCCGCTCATGCGGCTTTGCTTTAGTCAGTCCAGCCAGTGCAGCAGATAATACAATTTGAATCCTTCCGACGACCGTGAAGGCCCACTGGCAACTGCGGCATGGTATCCCTCGTCAGGTCGCGATGCAGCCAGAGCGGCTTCCTCGGTCGTATGAAGTGTTACGCAATTTTCCGGAAATCGCTTCCGATTGCGGCCAGAAGGCGAATAAATGACCACCGGCCCAGTACGCAGAATCTGCCCAACCTCATCCCCAATCAATTGGGTAATAGCCTCTGCCATTAGTGATCTTTACGAGAGGCCGTAGGGATGAACTGTATCGGCTCCGCCGATTTAACCTCATCGGTATAATGGGGCCGCTCGTTTCGAGACAGTCCCAGCGATTCAGCCAGTTCTGCTTCACGGGCGGCAATCAGGCCTAGGCACATTCGAACGTTTTCAATCGTCTGTTCCGTCAAGGGACTATCTTGGTCGGCGCGAGGGGCACAGTCTCGCACAACAGATGTCAGCGTCTTGCGCATAGCGCGCATGATCTGTTGCTCTTTCAATAATTCTTTTTCTTCCACGCCAAACTCCAATGATTATTGCCACATCGATTGTATTCCTGACAGCGAGTGGGTCAACCATAAGATTTTTGAGGGTATTAAAAGCAAAACACTCCGACTAGAGACGAGCTGAGCTACTCACGACGCGTCTTATCGACAACATTGAGGTTTAGGGTATAGCGCCATGAGGCGATAAAAAAGCCCACCTTTTGGGTGGGCTTTTTCTTTGGAGGAGTCTGGCGATGACCTACTTTCACGCACGGTTAGTGCACTATCATCG